>DXJM01000002.1 GCA_019057355.1 Promethearchaeota archaeon
ATCAAGCTCAAAAGTAAGGTTGCTTCGATCACGGTAATATCCTTCGATTAGAGAGATTTCCAATCCATTAGCATTTGTATAATCTTGAGAAAGATCAAACACGTGGTTATTTGAACTTATATCATACGGATAAAATACTTCGATGGCGTCTTGCTTGACCTCATATTCTCCTAATGTCTCATTCAAGTAAATTATTTTGTATTCCTTTGATGTTTCATTGTAATATTCGAAGCAGATCCTAATAGAATCAGGATCCACTTTAACCTGTTCTATTACATTCCATTCCTTCCAGGATTGATTGTCACTCCAAGCAATATAGAGATAATTGAACTTATTGATAAATGGATGATAAGTATTATACAAATCATCAATAGCATTTTCATTATGCCCACTTGCGGGTTGAGAGTACCAGTAATATTCTTCACTATATCCTGCATTCCAAGTGATATTATAGATTCCATAAATATCTTTGTTAATATTTAAATGCTTCCCAGGATAATAGGAGTTCCCGCTAGCTTCATATATTGTAAAAGATTCAGTCTCGTCAAAGTTATCATCATACGCATAAAGTGGTATTTTACCCTCAGTGTCTACTTGTAGGTTATAATATTCATCATTTGGGTCATATAAATTGGTATAATTTCCATAATATATGGTCTTGAGATGATTTTCTTGATAGATTTTAAACATATCTGAATCATATAAGGTTGCATTGTTATCAAATTCAAAAATGTTAACAGAATCCACGATTAATTCATAGCGTGGATCGTTTGAAGTAATAAGGACGTCGGTGATATAACAATGTTCAATTCCTTGAGAATCTTGCATCTTAAAATCAGTATTAATTTGATCAAAACTGATATTGAAGATCCTTTGTACATGTGTATTATGAAAGCCCGATTCAAATGGTGTCAGATCTAATTGGTGTTCCCAAGCAACGAGCTTATTTCTTTGAGTAAATATATCTTCTAAAACGTTATATTCCACTTCGTCATTATTTATACCCAAGAGGCTAATTTCGGCATAAGGGATAAATGCAGGTCCATTTTCATCGTAATTTATAACCATGGGCTTGCGTTGAAGGACTATTTCATTAATGGTGAGTCCGATATGTTTTTTTAGGATAGTATCATATTCAAGTGAGATAATATCTCCCGATCTCATCATGATGGTATTGCCATTCCGATCTTGATAATACTCGGGTAATGTTATATTATTTAATTGTATTTCCTTTTTATCTCCTTCTTCTTCAATTTTTTCTGTCCTTACTCCTATATCGGTTATGGTATACATCAATTCATCTAAATGATTGAAAACATAAACTACTCCGTTCTCAAGCGAAAAAATATCTTTCTCCAAGTCAACTCCTAGAAATCCATTCTTTACCAAGGAATCATCCCATTGAATTATTTGAGATGTAGGAATCCCTTGTTCGTAATAATATGCATTAAAGTCCGAATGTTCGTAAAATATTGGAGTTATTACCATTCTCGCATCATTTGCGATCGTAAATTGGTGATAATCACCTGTCGGAAGGGGCAAGTAAACGAGAGAACCTTCGATGAAATCAACGGGCTTTATTATAATCGATCCTATAACATGAGTGCCGGAGCTATTTGTAAACTTGAATTCAACAAATAAGTGCGAAAGTATCTCATAATTTGAAATTCCCATTTTTAAAATGAGCGTGTCATAATTTTCCCATCCATTTTCAGGGTCATTAAGATCTTCTGAAAGGAGATACGTGAGGCTATTGGAATCTTCCAATTTGGCATAAATTTGTCTAGCTTTTCCTTCGCAATAAGGACTGAATGGATCGATATGGTGAAGGAAATGTGGATTTTCCAAGTTTGGCATCAGATTATTTGTAGGATCACTCGCGACTTGCCAATTATTCAGAGTAAATCGACCATGTACCAAGTCTGCTTCAAATTCGTGGAAAGTTAGGTATTTATTGAACATTTCAGTAGTACTTGAAATAAAGATTCTTTTTCCTTCATTCAATCCATATACGTCTAGATTACTAATACTCAAGATATTACTGTTAACATCAAAAATCAGGTGATCCTCGTCGATAAATGCAATTTCATCATCACTATTATGATAATGTACAAACAATAAAAGCGGTTCATCATCATCATCAATTAATGGAATATTGTCTCTAAGATCGATTGAAATAAGGTTTTTAGCAATATCTTTAGCCTGTAATACATAGGATAATTCATGAGCACCTTTTTCTTGAAGTCTGTAATTGATGGACATCATGTATTGATAATTGGAGGATAAATTGTAATACATTGGCGAAATGATTGATCCAGCAGATAGTGGATTATAGGTGTTATAAAATTGAGACTCCCAAGGCATGACTTCAACGAAGAAGTGTTTTGAATCGAGTAAGCCTCCCTTGGTCTTGTGTTCATATTGTATAGTAAAATTTTCGAGAGGATTAATATAATCCATAATAGTAGGTGTAAATGTAATGGCATTACCATCCACACTTGAAAGGATGAAATCCTCTACTATATTTCCATATTTATCTCTTACGATAATATTTCCATTTTTTAATATATCATCTTCAGACATGTAATAAGTAAGAGTTTGATTTGCATAAAAGAAGACCAAGATAACTTCTGATCCATCAATGATTTCAATTTGGCGTTTTCGAACCAAGTTTTCTGATATACTAAACCTCGCAATACCATATTGATCGACATGCCAATTTTGAATGAAATAAGTAGGTAACATTCTTTCACCCTTATTAGTTTGAACCAGTAAGCTGTACTCATATACCATAGAATATTCCTGAATGTCAGGAACGCCAGAAAGGTTAATTTCATTAGTTTCAAAACCTTCAAATTTAAATGATGTATGATTGAAGACATTTGGACAAAATTGAAATTCTTCCACGGCAATAGCCTTATAATTATCCATGGGAGCATAATAGCTTAAATATTTATAAGATGCATAAAACTTAGAATCATCAGTCAAGTCGGGGTGATATGGAAAGTCAAAAAATGAATTGCCAACACTTGGAATCATCCAATATAACTTACTATTATAACAATTAAGATCTTCATCAATATAATAATCCTTATCACGCATAAAATCGTACTGAACATGAAGATCGATTTGTATTTCATTTGACAGTAAAATTTTAACGGAATCAAGATCTATAAAGAAATTTATTTGATAATTTCCTGTCTCATTCAAATAAAGTTCGTAATCAATTCCTTCAGTGAGAACGCTGGTTGAAGGATTATAATACTTCATGCTAGGCGAATCCCACGTATATCCGTTTTCCTTCGATTTAAAATCATCTTGGGTAAGGGAGAATCCTTGGATACCTTCCATCCACTCCCACTCCTTGCAGATACGATCAATAGAATCCACTCGAATAGAGTTAATTCTTGACGTGGAGCTTGGAATTTTATAAATGAACTCGATATTTCCATCAATAGGATAAATCAAGTCTTCCGAATCAAGGTCGATACGATGATGCATATATACAGATCCATCTATATAGATTTCATCACTAGTCAGTGGTGTTTCAGATAGGAAAAATTCATAATCGAAATCGTTAAAATTTTCTACATCAATCGTATAATCTCTTCCTTTCCAGCTCCATTGCCAATTCATTGGAAATTCTTGATTGATAACGGGAATCTCACCATCTATAAACGTATCATTTCCTTTATATAGTGAAATCATTCCTTCAAAATATAAAGGTACATTCGTTTCATAAGCATTAATTAACAATCCAAGCGAATCGACTAATTGATTATTATGTTCAGAAAGACATTGGAAGTGATGCTGTTTATCTTGAATTATCTCATGCACAATGAGATCACCTTCCTTATCCAGCTTGACCAGTTCTCCATAGCCATCAAACCCTTCAACTGCAATTGTCATCCAACTACCATTATAAACATCATATAGTTCATTTAATTTAGGTGAAAATATCTGAGCATAATTGGGACTAGAAATTACTTCTTTCATCTTCAAGTCACCATTGCGATACTGAGGTCTTTTTGCCACAGTTTGAACGATCCTATCATCTGCAGTAAAAATTAACTCGTCGATGATAACATATTGAGGTGTATTCATACCATTAGGCAAGATGATGAATTCTAATTCCATATCGATAATTGAATACCCCTTCATATTGTATACGGGTTGTAGATTAATTTCAAAATCATATCTTCCATCTGGTGATAAAGTTGTATTAATAACATAATAATCAAAATAACTTTCACCATCTTCTTGATCGGTAATTATAAATGAAACTAAGACCGATCTTGTCTCATCATTTGCTTGTTTTTGAATACACCCATCAAGATAGAAAGTACCAGACATCTTTGACTCATATAATAAAGTCAAATATTTAAAAGTGAGCGTTGTGGAATTCTCTTCTGAAATTGGAACCAATAGTTTGGGACAGTTCGAAAGAAGTGAATTTTCAGGTTCTTCAGGAATTTCAACTAATGATATATCAGTTCCAGAACCAGAATAATCATAAATCAAATTAGAGTCATGCAATCTTGAAATTTTCCTTATTGAGTCTGAAATACTCTTATCAAGTAATTGATAACCTCTATCTAATTTGTATGTAGGAATGCCATAAGTTACATCCACCTCAATGCCATCTCCAAGATCTAAACAAGAAATCACGATTTCTCCTAGATTTTGAGGATTTATAAAAGATGTATAACTCACGGGATTACCTGTTCCTGTAGTAACATTATAGATTTTGTATTCTCCTTGCTGTAATTCTGAAAAACCCATATCTAGTTTGATTTTTCCATCATTAACCTCATGGGTTTCTCTAAATTCTGAATAATAGATTCCCGTATAATTTTGACTGTTGAGATTAAGGTAAAAAGCATCTCCTCCAATAACCGTGTCATGAATAAAACCATCAGCTTGTGAGAATGTCCAATTTAATACCTTTTGAGCTTCCATTTCGAGAGCGTAAATAATAATCAAATTGGATTGATTGTAAATCTTCACTCCCATATCCTCATTAAATATAATTGTATGATTATTTAACAAGGTGTAATTACCATCAGGAAGGATTTCAATTTCATCATAATATGATTCATTAATTGCTCTAACAGAAACAATAGAAATATCTTGATATCCTTCAAGTGAGAAGATAAAATCATCTTCATCTAAACCGTAAGTATCTTTTTCGGTAGAGTAAGCGAAATGTCGTTTAAATCCATATGGATTATTATTTAAAATGTTTCCAATCGTTAATGTTCCTGAAACCGTATCATCATAGTAGGTATACAAGACAGTAGAATCATTTCTGAGATTAGACGTAGTGATGGAAAGATTAAGAATATTCAATCCCTGAATTCTCTCCTCTTGAATCATTCCAGACATATTATAAGTGCAATCTGCAGTAATATTGAGCTTGATTTGTTTCCCATTTAACATTTTTCCATCAAATCCTAAAGGAATCTCGAAATAAGTGAGTCCATCATTAACCAATGATGAGATATATATCTTTTCCTGTCCGAGATCAATCCATTCACTCCATTCATCATCATCATTTTCCCTTATCTTGCCATAAATGATGAATTGAATATAGTCATCAATCCCCTCTTCATCATGTAGGGGTGCTAAATAACCCGAGAGTCTTGGAAGAACATCTTCATAATAGAGCTCCTCCAAATCGATCCTTGCAGAACCCCATCCTGAGGTATACCAATCTATCAGGTCTAATTCCATAGTTGGTTCTCCAAATTTCAAGTAGTTCTCAGGACGGCATTCAAGACTAATGATACGATGGATTTGTTTAGTATAGATATCCGGATTTGTAAACACGCTAACCTGGTACAGCCCGGGGATTAGTTGTGTTAGATATTCATCTCCAATAGTGAACTCTGCCGTTCCATACTCATTCAAATAAACCATTTGCATGGCGCTTCCTTGGGTAAATGGACTCTCTCCATAATAGTTAGTTATCTCAGACCATATGGGGGTACCCGTGATGAGGTCAGATTGCTTGTTATTTCCACCTAATAACTGCTCTAGTATCAAGTCATCAGTTTTATGTGGATTAGCGAGATCGTCAGTGTCCAGGAGTTTTAATTGTGGTTTAAGATCCGCTTCGGCAATTTCAACTTCAAATGCAAATGTATTATTTAATTTAGTTCCGCATTGATAAACCAACAAGTTTGGAACACCCATCATCAAATCTTCGGGATAAAGGGTGATCAAACCTTCCGCATATGAACCTTGGTAATAAATTGTCTCAGCAGTGTTATATTCTTCAAGTTCCGCTGTTCGATCAAGATCAAATACATTTTCACCTTCTGTACATCTTAATCCATAGGTTTCAATAAATGCTAAATCTTCAGCATTAGGTTCAAAGATAGGAACATGGAATACTCTTATATATAGTCTAAAATCATCCAATGAATCCTTGGTGATGGTTCCCATACTAAACATGCTTTCATCAAAAATGTTGAAAAAATCATCTATAATATCATAATCAAAACTAATATTAAAACTGACATGACCTGAATCATCAGAAATTTGATAATCATAGAAATATGAACTATATTGTTTGATTTGTAAATCATTAGGATCAAGATAATCATATATTTCAGGTTTATTGAACATTGATGATCGAAAACCTTTAATACCGGGGCCAATTGAGGTATATTGCCCCTCTTCAGTGAAAGAAATGGTTCCTGGTGATTCAGTATCTATATAATTCCCATTCTGGTCATTCCAATCAATTTCCTTGAAATTATTTCCTGCTTTGGGTTTTATTCCAATTTCACACCAGACAATTTGGTTGGGAAGTGGTTGATCTTTATCATCAGTGAGTTTAAAAGTAAGCTCATATTGATCAGTAATAGTCTTATGTAGATCAAGATAGGTATATAATTCATCCTCAAGTAATTGCTCATATTCACTTGTAAGAGCAGAATATTTACGTTCAGTTGTTACAGCTCTATCACGGCTTTTGCTGGGATCATCAATGACATATTTAATTTTACTTTTCTTACCATCAATTGAAATCTTGAAATTTTCTATTATGCTTTTCGTTGTGTCATATGGACTATTATATACAGAATAATCTATGATAATGGTGTTTCCTTCATGATCCGTAAAGTTTGAAGGGAAATATACTAATCTTCCTATCATATCATATTTAATTGGTAATTTGAGAGCTTCCTGCCCATTCCCGATATAGAATTCACTATCAAAATCACCCGTTTTCTCAATAGGCACGTGAGTAATTGGAATCCAAGTGCCATCTTCTAACATTACTTCTAAAAGCATGTTTTGCATCAGGTTGATTTCTTCTGTCAAAAATGCATCATATTCTAACATGAATATGCTTTGCATCGTATAATTGATGCCTAATGATGTATTTAAAGAGTAAAAAATCAGATAATTTGAATCCTCTCCGGTAATGTTAAATTCACATCCATTATATAAGATCTTTTTCAAGTATAAAGCATCAGAAAGAAGATTCGACACGGTGATAGTTGCCATATCGATTAATTCAGATATTGCATAATGTGATAATTTAATTAAGGGAATGTAAGAATATTCAATCCTGATATATGATTCACTTCCAATATATGTAAGGAACAAGACATCCAATCCATTATTATTATTAATGAAATAATTGTAATCTGAAATGGCTATCTGATTTCCTTCACCATCATACACGTTGATCAATCCAATAATTCCTGAACCAATTGAAGAACCGCTGATTCCCACTATAGAGCCTTGACTAACAGGGAGGAGAGAACTATTTTCAACCTGAAAGTCAAATCGAAGCATTTCCCTGTATGCTCTCCTATCGATCCAATTAAATGTATCATAATTAAATTCCCTGAATTCAATCGGTGTCAACGCCTCATCCAAATTTGCGAATGTTGCTGGTATGATTTTCTTGCCCTGGTCGATATCATAACTAATGAGTAATTTAGTGTCATAAGGGATGAGATAATTAGCATTCCAGTCAATTATTAATATATATTGATTTGGATAATCGGTCCTATAATAATCATAATAGTTAATGGTAATTTCTTCGATTCGGGTATCACAATAAACGATTTGTCCGTTCTTAACTTCCCATAGCTTGAAGATCTCGTTTCCATAATCCTTGTCAATATATTCAAGCAAGTAATTATCAGAATCGATATAGCTAGATTCACCTATGAGACCATGGAGAGCCAAGGCATACTTGGTTGTGCTTGAAATGCCAATGGCATCTGTTGCTCTATATTCTATGATTTCACGCGTGATCCGGTTGATCGAGTTGTCTAAAATAAAACCCTTGAGTTCCAAGGTTCCTTCAAAGACTAGATCAAAGTTTGTTTCCAAGCCAAAACTATAATCTTCATTCACGATGATCTCCCTGTCATTTTTGAGAGATATCTTGGATAGTAATTGAGGCACCATGGCAATTTCTATCAATTGAGTGGAATTTACCGGATCTTCAAGCGGAGTTGTCAAGAGCATTAATTTTAAACGGTAATCTACCGAATCTACTCCATTCACATCCTCAGTGATTACGAATACTGCATGATACTTGTCCACGGACTTATCCCATTCGATGATACTAACACTCAGGAAGTTGTTGGATAATTCATCATGTAATACCGCCCACGCATCCTTGATGAAATAAATTGAGAGAGGGGTGCTTTCACCGTTTATCCTGAAATAAACATCGATGGTATCGGCGAAATACATGTAATTAAGTTGAGTCAAGGATACGGGATTTTTTCCAAGCCTTGCTTCCAAGTCAGTTATTTCCATATTATATGAATCCAATTCTAACTTGGCACCATCTACCTTGCACGTGAATGAAATGTCCTTGAAAAGGACTTCCAAGTCAGAATTATTTTCCATGATGGTATAAAATTTCAAGCTTGAGAGACCAAATATCTGATATGGGAAATTGACAAGCGTACCATTAAGGTTTTCGTTATAATCTTCTATATTTCCGGGCCACACGGGAGCATCCTTTATCAAGAAGCTAATCGTGTTCAACTGAGACCAGTCCAAGCTTACTTCCATATTGGAAGCATCCAATCGGAGTGCATCTAAGTAAAGCGGAATTTCCAATACTTGCCCCAGTCCAGGTATCGTCCTGGCATATTGAGTGGAGTGCTTGAAATATTTGTCAAGTTCCAAAGAATCTAGCGTGTAAGTGAATGAATTCTTGTCATAGTCCTCCAAGGATATTTGCAAAAGATCAATCGTGCAATGAGTCGAATAAATATTTGGGATCAAGATCTTGAGGTAGAGCCCATCATTGATGCTATCTTTTAACAAGGCTTTGTAATCCGAACCGTAATAATTGAAATGAATCATGTTATCTTGTATGACAAGATTTTCAAAATCAATAGAATCATCCCAAGTAATAGAACCGTTATCATTTACAATAAAATCAATACCTTCGTTAAAATTTTTCTTGGTATCAAATTCACCAGTTTTAACGTTATAAAGATAACAATAGGTTCCAATGCTCCTCACGTGATCGAACAATCTGAATGCATCTATATTAAAAATGTCCATTATGGCAGATTTTTCCTCTTGCAAATAATAAGTTATGAGAAGGGGATCTTTCTGTGAGGCATGTTTGACAATAGCACCATAATCTTTACCTTTGGATTCCCAATTAAGCCTATAATCGAATTTATAATTCGAATATAACTTGCCCGAGAAATAATTTTCTGAATACAAGATCAAGTCTTCAAGATCTTGGAAGACTGCTTGGTATGATTGAGTTGATTCGTTCCAAAACATCGTCTTTACGTTGTAATTTCCAACCTTCAAGTCGATCGACTTATCAATGACTTCAGAACCATCCGGACCTATCAGAGTAAATTCAAGCGTGTCACTGATTCCATTAAGGACCTTGTTGATGTCCAAGATACCCTTATTTTCAGCAAATATGAGAGATGCTTCATTGGATATTGAGATCTTGGATACTGTGTTATAATAGGTATTTGTAATGTACATGTTACCCGCCGCATCAATTGTCTTTATGGAAATTTCATAATAATAAAGCGATGGGTCGACAAGATTGTCATGTGGAATTCCCAAAACGTGCAACATGTTATTCGAAGAAGCTATCTCTTGGTAGTTGGATCTATATAATACCATGTCATTCTCAATGGCCTTCACGCTAACTTGATATTGCGCCCGAATTATATCATCATAATAATGGGTTTCAGGATCAACCAAGGTTTCCAAATTATCTGAAATCAAGCATGTAAACTCGGTCCATGGAGTTGCCTTGGTAATACCTGAATAGTCAGTGTTACCATCACCGATTATGATATTTATTTCAGGACTTTCAAAATCTAGCAAACATGTAAATGTGAGATTCTCTTCTTTTTGATTATCAAGATCAATCAAGGTAATTACTAATTCGATCTCATCTCCTGTCGTGTACAAGCCATTCGTATCTAATTGTATGTTTGACCAATTACAGGTGAATTTATTTAATGATCCTGCCACTTGTGTGAACTCATCAACAAATTGAATGCTTCCTCCCTGGCCTATGGGAGCAAGCAATTTAACCTGATCCACGTTACTGGTCGTGATCAATTCAAAAAGTTTTTCATCTCCAGCAATTATTTTCTTGGATTCTTCCGTGATATCTGGATATAAGAAACCATCCAATTCGGTACAATAGAATCGAGCGTCGGAATAGAACTCAGCAAAGATTACCTTGGCATCGCTGGAATTAAACACATCATTGTAATCGGAATCGTATAGATAACTAAATTCATACTTGAGGTATAATTTCTCGTTGTTTTGTCTCGCTTCTAAATAACCTCCATCAAGTCCAATGTCCAACACGTCATCGTTTGAGATATAACCTGTATGAAGCGTTGAATTCTCATTTAGCCTAATGGGGGATATTAATTCACTATTTATCGTGGATACTTTTGCTCGAACTTCAAGTGTATCCAATTTTATCCACGCATTGATGTCAAGCATTAATTCTTGCATTAATTGAACCATTCCAGCATTTCGCCATTCATATTCAAGCAAGAATTCAATGTAAGGAATGCCATCTTTATAGCGGATATAGTCGTATAATTCATGCTCATTCGAGTTTTTAAGAATGACTTTACCATAATCGATGTCAAATGGAATTAAGTCTCCATCAATATTTTTAACGGAGAGCTCAACTTTATTGGAAGATAACATTTCATTCTTGATCAGGGAATTCATATCATACTTATTCGATAAAGCATCCTTCACTTCAATGCCATAATCATACTTGATATTAAATAATAGTTCATTAATATAATTCTTGGTACCGAACGAGTTTTCAGGATTTTCTATACTCGATAGATCGACCTTAAATTCAAGACGAGGATTAAGCATCGTGATCGATTGTTTTGGATAGTAGAACGCCACAACCCGCAACCGTGAAATGTTGAAAATAGTCTTTGTGGAATATTCATCGCTAAAAAAATCTTCATCAATGACGAATCTGTATTTTAATTGGTAGTTATAATCATCATGGGGGAGGCCATTGAACCTGGAAAAATCAACCACATTCCTGTCCATAAAAAATCCGAACGTTTTTGCATCCAGATCGTTTAAATCATATGTTATGTAATCGATGGACTTCCATTCTCCTGATTTGAAATCATAGAGTTGAATTTGTATGATGTTCGTGTTCTTTATCAATTTTGCACTAAGCTGTTTGTATGAGTTTTCTCCACCTAATGATCCAACCAACCAACTGTCCACTTGAGGAATCTCTGCGAAATCAATATAAAATGACAATCCCTCCACACGCTGGGATATCGGTATTGAAAAATTATTCGTAAATGTTTGGGAAGCGACATATTCATTACTTTTCCAGCAATCAGTGATGAATGACAAATCAGCACGCAAGTTATCGATAAAATTATTAAGATCTATTCCAAATTCATCCCATATTGCTACGTTATCGACAAAGATTGTACCATCCCGGATGTAATAGTCTTTCCGGTCTATTTGAATGTCTCCCGTGCAAGTGTGAATCTTCACGGCATCTATGAGAAAGATATTTTCTTGTGCTTCGACGATGAACTTGTAGTAGAATTCTTCGGTACCTACATTTATCAAGGGAACATCATTGACCCAACCCGTTGCCATGCAAGGGATCTCATCGAACTTCATAGAAGCATAGTAATTATCATAATGTTTGAACGTATTGATTATTAAAGTCTTTTCATCAATGCTGTAATCCGTCGGATCTATCAATGTCAAGTTTCCCGAATCTTCATCATAACCATATAATTCGATGATATCGATGAAGGCAGGATTGTACTGGAAAAGTTCATCCTTTAGATTTATTTCTTGAACCCCATAACCACTTGTCGGATAAAGCTTTACCATATCAACCGAAGGTCTACAGGTCTTATAATCGGCTTTAAATATTGTATTAAGCACTTCAAACGCAAATTGTCCGCTCAAGAATTTTCCCCTGTGAACGCCATTAAAAAGAACCGTGATGTTAATATATAAGTGATAATTACTATCAAAACATTCTTTTAAGGCGTCAAGGTTGATGAATCCTGACATGAGATCTATTGGTACCTCATATTCCGTGAACAATCCCTTGAGATTTTCTACTTTATATGTACCTATCTTATCTACTATTTCTTGATTCCTACTCATTTTATGGAAGTGAATATTAATATCATAAGTGCTTTCGGAAACGATCACGTTTGGCAAGCCACCCAAGTCATTAAGAAATCCCGCACCAAGATAGAGTGTCAATTTAATATCAAATAATTTCAACTCGTCACCAATTCCCAATTGTAATGGGAATAGGAGCCCGTCTGAAAACTCATGGGTGATGCTTCTCCCATTCTCAGAGTTATTGATGTAATGCACCACTGCTCGAATGGAATCATATTGATCAAGATCAATCTCAGTTGAAAAATTAATAAAATCTACAAAACCATTTTCTTTGAAATGAACTCGGTATGGTTCCTTAAGGAAGTATGACAGGCTCAATTCATGATTGCTATAAAAATAGTCCACACTGCCATTTGCGTGTATTCCTGCAACTTGCTCGATTATCGTTATGTTTTCATAATTGTTATCGGGATAAAAGACGGTATCAACCACGGGATCACGAGTTAAATTGCTCCAAGGCAAGGCTGTGAAAGAGAATTGGTCATAGATGAAAATGTCCGTGTTTGATATATACAGGAGCATTTCTGTCTTGTTAAAATACCATCCACTTGGATCGAGGACTTGAATCGTTGCGGGATTTTCCGTGATTCCGTGAACATTAACCACATGCGCTATGTCATCACCCCAAGAAAGTGATGATAAATTGAGGTATGGAGAGGAATAAGACGGTGCTTCATAAAGAGGTGAACTCAACACGTTCTTCTTGATCACATTGGTTTTTCTATATGCTCGTGTATAAGAATATTCTTTTGAAAGAGAAGCGGAGACGCTCATCCTGCCCTTGGTCTCAAAATTATCATCGTACACGATGTCCCAATGAGGTTTGACTCCAGAATTATCAAATGTTCCGGGTATGACGTGAGTCAATCCCAACAATGTTATAGTTGCTTCATTATTTATAAATGTAAACAATTTATTAAAATATTGATATTCATTCCTCGATAATTTGAAAACAATAGTGCAGTTATCCTCTTCTATTCCTTCTGAATTTTCAAAATAGACATTATAGGAGTGATCAAGTTGTATGCGATCATAAGTATCAAGATAATGGTTATCATGATCCCAAATTATTTTATTTCCAGAATCATGATACGCATAAGCGATTCCATTATAGGGTATCCAAGTAGTTCCACCAGAAGGATTATAAATCTTTAAATTAGGTCTCCATGACCAATTAACGAAGTTTTGTGTGCTCGCTTGAAAATTAATCTTAAATACCACGTCAGAAATATCATTTAGGTTGTTAATTGAAATATCAGGAAATGTTAAATTAAATGGTAATGCACTGGTAAATTCTTGTTGATGCCACCAACTTGTCGAATATTGATACATCGTGGTAAATGACTTGCCATTTCCTTCATCTGGCTTTAATTTTGGAATAATTCGAAAATCATTTATAATTGAATTGGCTGTTAAGATATTTGATTCATTACCAAAATTAGGATGAGATATCTTTGAATTTAAACCAAATGTAATTGATTTCGGACTAAATGAATTAGCAAGAAAAATTTCATTAATTGAATAAATGTCATTAGAATCTTCCTTAATCTTTGAATTATGACCTTCTAAATCACTTATATCAATCTTTGAATAATCATTTTTAACCACATAAAATTTTTCAGAAGGGTCATTTTGGATTAATGTTCCAATGTTAAATTGATCCTCACTAATACTATCTTTAAAAGTAACAGGCTCACTTGATACACCCAAATTTAACCTTACTTGATCTGCATTTAAATGTATGGTTGAATATGCATCATGCCAACATTGTTGAGTGTGAAGCTTGCCTCCGGAATAAGTAAAAGCATCGGTATATGCATACGCATTATACAAGTTCCCAAAGAAATCTTCAGTTCCAGATTGAAATATCCACTGATTTAAACCTACATATGTGCTAAAATGTCTATTCGAAGAATACCCTTGCCCGTTAACAGAAAAATAAATAGTTAAATCTTCGGGTCTATAACCGGTCCATTGACCCCAAGGCCATCCAGCAGAACGCATGCTTCCAAAATAATACGATACATCCAAATTTTTGATATAAACATTATCAACCGGAAGTGTCCTGGTAAATTCGAATGATAATAAGTTTAAATCAATGCCATATCCACTTATAATAGCACAATAAACTGTTGTGCCATCATGAGCATATAATTGGTTATAATTAGAGGGATAACCACAAACCGTATGATGAATTGTCCCGGGATTCCACTCGTATAAATGATAAGCAGGATCGAAATAGTTATTGGTTATTGAAGAATCACTTGTAGAATAATTAAAATCCGTCCACAATCTCAAGTCTTCAAAAACAGTATCCATATTAATATCCTGAAATCCATCATTAAATGCTAAAATAACCTCCCTATTTGCTAAAGCGCTTGAAAAAGTCAGGTTATTTAAACTATTTCCCTCATTGACATTTACCTCTTTTGTGTATGAAAATTGAGAGGACCAATCAGGCACTCCACTAGTATATTCCACTTTCTTAAAAAGTTGGTTTTTAATTTCAAATATTTCTAAGCCTGTATCAATATTATAAGATATTGTTAGATAAAGCTTATTACCAGAGTTGTCAAATTCTCCATTTAGTTCTTTATATTTTCCATTAACGAAAAATTGCCAGGAATTAGTGCTATCATAGCATATTTCAATGGAATTCTTACCTTCGAGAAGATATTCGATGTCAGTAAAAATATAAGGTACTGATTCACCGATGGTAAATTGAAGACCCTCGTAGATATCCTCAGGTTTATCAAACGTGACTATTGCCCTGTATTTTAACTTCTCATCTGCATCGATTTCGGATTTTAAAATTGGATGAATATCATCATGATTTGCTTGGATTCCACCTTTTTTCAATAAAAGACCGCTATTATCTACTAGTTCTGAATTACCATAATTAACAAGATCCCAATTATCATTATGTAAATTGTTCATATCAGAAAAAAGTATACATTGGAATTGTCTTATTCTCAATTCATTATTATAGTTTGCAAAACATCCATTAAGAGTTATTTTGAAAGTAATGGTATCATTACATATGAAATCATCTAAAACAGTTCGGGTGTCTAGTCTTAGGTAATTATAATCATAGATGTGAGTTTCGGTACCATATATGAATTGAAATACATTATTTTCTTTTCTTTGGAATAATCCCTTGTTGATGTTGTTTGAATCGGGAGTGACCCAATCAGCCTTATGTTTGTTATTGTCTGGCTTGTAATAATTGGTATCAACTTTCGTATACTCATAATAATTATAATGATCATTAAAAACGTCAGAATAAATGGATTCTCCAAAATTATATGTTTTTTTATAGCTTCCATAATTTAATGCTTCGAAATAATCCTTCCCTTCATATTGAAAATTCTTCTCTTGTCCACCTTCAGTCAATAAACTGATTGTTATTGGTTGCTTGCTGTCTGCATTTATGATTTGGGCAAAAGCAGTCGAGATATAGATATAATCGATGCTCTCGGAATCTTCATTGTGATTGACATCAAAGGTAATTTCAACAGAAACATTGCTTCCATCGGTCTTGTATGCACTAAGCACGTAGTCCTGTTCTGTAAGGGTATGGATCAGGTCATTTCCCGAGTAGTCATAAAGACCATTAATGCTGACACCATCTTTAGCAATGGAAGGCTTGTAAGGGACCGTGCCTTCAACGGGAACAAGCGACTTGGAATTGATGTCTTGGATGAATGCATCATAATCAAATCGATCAGTTCTAAAATCAGCTGAGACTGATTTTGATGGTTCTTCAACCCAGGTATCGTAATAACTATTATTGTAAAGGTACTGGTAATCTTCTGGATTGTAAAAATCTTGGCCCGACTCAAACTGGGAGAGAAGAGAGCTTGTTGACACGCTATTTCCGTTAAAATTAATAGGTCCATAATCCATTCTCAGGTTTCCAAATTCAGATAGCGTTCCGAAAGCGTCATAATTCGTCCAGCCGCTTGTAGTTATTGAGCCATCTGATAAAACATAAGGATATCCTGATATTACATCAAAGTATTGGTAATTCCAATCTCCTGCTGAAGTCCCATATTTAAACGTGTAAGAATCATCTAACTTGTTATATAATTGGAATGCAAGCTCGTCAGCATTCATGTCTACATTAGAAGCTGCTATGTTTCCAATATGTTGCACTTCCTCTTTTTTATAGTTTCCTGAAAGGAGACCATTCACAGTGGCGACCGTGGCCTCATAATAATATCTTACTTCATAATAGGTATTGGCATCCTCTTCATTTCGGGACTTCCAATTCCATTTATCATAAAAACATTCAAGGTTCCTCCTGTCTGAATTGATTCGATAGGAATCTTCATTAACTTGGCGTAAGGTATCCATAAAGTACATTCCAGTCTTGAGATTCTTGCTAAATTCAGTGATACTTATTATCTTGAAGATTGGATATTTTTTTAAAGGAATCAATGCAATCTGAGTTTGATTATCTGCAAGTGCATGTAAGTCCCATTTTCTAAAGTAATCTACTGCGTGATAAATCGGTTTCAAATCTGTTGATATTACATCTGTAGCTATATATGTCTTGTGAATTCCCTTGTTAGAACCTAACAACGCATAATTGATATTATTTTCCTTTAAATGGGTGATTTGTCTTATCCTGAATTCATAAATTTCACTTGAAAAATCATCGTTCTGTGAATCAAGTGAAAATGATGTTTTATACCAGGTATCCGAGAACTTGTCACGCAAGAAATAAATCACTCTATCGTCTTCATGATAGGTTGTCATTGAAATTCCCACTACCAAGGATTCTCCTAATTTCGTTTTAATTGACGTTATTTCCACGACTCCACCTTTCCTTGCGTTTTCAAACATAAGAATCGAAGATTCACGAAGAAACATGTCAATGGAAAAAATGGAACTGTAAAGTTCTCCTTGGAATGTGTAAACCGATCCTACATATACCCTATCACCCATTATGTTCATCGCAGTTATAGAATTACCTACAGGAACTATATTTTGGGTAGCATTTTTATCTTGCGTTAATACTAAATTCTCGTCAAAATCGAGTCGAGCTATGAAACTCGCTCCTGTTGATTGTTCTGTTATTGTAACGTAAATTGTCAAGAACTCATTATTCATATCATCAATGATATAATCGTTGAAGCGTGGATCTTGGAGCTTGAGAGAATATAAGATGTGTTCAAAACTGGTGATGTTTTGATTAAACTCAAACGTTTTAGATTGATGGTCAAACAAGTAAAAAGAAATGTTGTTGGAATCGGATTTTTTATTAAATGCGATCAAATCAGTATATCCATCCTTGTTCAAATCCACGCTATTGATGACGTGAGATACCAATGATATTCCCATTTCGGATGTAAAATTAATGTAATATTGCTTGTTAGAAGCATTATATGAGTAAACGTATATCTTGCCCTTCAAATCAATAAGGAATGGTTGAAGAACTTCTGAACTGGAGAATATTCCATAACCCCCATGATAATACTGGGTATCAGGAGCATTATTTATTGTATAATTCACGGGAAGATATCCGGATTCCATCGACAAGAGATCGTGATAAGTTTCATTGGAATCGATATTCCAATCAATCGTGAAATGACCATCACTTGTTTGCGCTGTACCAATAGGAACCCAGGCTTTCTTGGTAAAAGTATAATAGGACATCTCGACATTGATATTACTCTTGTCATCTTGAGAAGTCCATTCTTTTAAATAACCATAAAATTGATAAGGTTCTTCGGTATAATTAACATCCTTAGAATAATAAATAATCTCCGCAAATGAGGTCGCATTTGATAAGGAGTACTGTCCTTCTTTAAAGACATATATATTTTGATAAACATTTTGGATATTACCAGCAAGATCTATAATTTCTGCCCGAATCGTAGAATATCCCTCGTTAAAATCTTTCGGGTTCAATTTTAAAAAGTAATAAGTGAGTGGATATGAATCAGGATCCATTGACATCATACCTATATAATGATCTGAGGCATTATATATCTTGATTTCCTTGATATCGTTGAGGAACATGTACCCATTTTTGATGTAATAAGTTTCGGATGTCGAATTATACACGTAACCTGGAGTTAAATAAATCGTGGAATATTCCTCATTGCTCGTGCCAAACATAATGTTTCCGATTCCATCATTCCATCCCAGAGCCCAATAATTACACTTGGTATCACCGTTTCCATCCCCTATTATCTTGCCAAAAACTCCCTCGCTTTTGAAGGGATCATATCTTGCTTTATAAATTTGGGTTGATATAATATTATCATGAACGTCCCTTGCCTCAATATGAAACTCAAACATATCTCGCAAGTAATCTTGAGGGAAATCATAATGACGGGCAAATTGACCGTCATCATTGTCAAAACCCAATAAATTATCATGCCATTCGATGCTTTGATTGATGAAATCCGAGATGTTAAAATCAGTTGATTGCCACGATTCACCATTGAACGTGAAAGTCTTTTTCCAGCCTAAATCACAGTGCACACCCTTTAGAATGAGATCACCACATAAATATTCGATATATCGCTCGTCAAACGTGATTTGATTTAGCATTGAATCATAGAAGAAAGGTATGGAAACCTTTTGATCGGCTGAACACACCTCTTCAATGGCTATGATGTTAAGATCGATGAAGGGAATCGCTTGACTCCAACCACCCCAATAAATAATATTCTCGTAGATATATTCTCCATTGTCATACCATCCATCGTAAAATGAATAGGTCAATTGATATGGGTTGATATAAGTAGGCTTGCTTGGATTTTCAGAATATCGGCGCATCACGACTCGAGACCAATTTTTTTCTCCATTAATTAGTTCATATATGGCAGGATCTCCAAGAATCTTTGTTACATATAATTCTACTGAAGTAATCTCAGAGTTATCACTCAAAACCACCGTTATGTTTGCCTCGTCGCTGAAATAAATGAAGTCATCGGAAATGTCTCCATTAAATGAAAGGTTAATAATTGATGGAGCAATGTTGTCTACATATATCGTAACTGTAAAGTTGAAATATATACCACATATGTCTTGTCCGCTGAAGTGCAAAGTATAACTTCCATCCCCGAGTAAAGTAGAGTCTAATATCAAATCATTGAGACCAACAGGCAGATAGTAATAATGAGCTAACTCTATGGGATCGCCATCCACGTGGATGATCAACTCATTTAATGACTTGCTAAATAATGGTCCTTGAGAGTTTTTAAAGTGCATCAATCCAGAACCATTAAAGACGAGTCCACCATCAAGCAAGTCGGGATTGAATTCTAAGGGAGTTGAATCTAAAATTACAAAAAAGTCTTCTAAAATACTATTAAATCCTAGTTCATCGATTGCTGTTACCTTGATGTTACAGGTGCCATCCATCAATCCTGCATCATTAAGGTATAAAGTATAGGTGTTTCCACTAAACGTGATGTCATCGAGGTCAAAAAATTTCTTTTGAATGGAGGCTAATTTTAAGTTTTGTCCAATTTCATATGTCTTTTCCCACGAATATCCAATGGCATCGAGATATGCTGTTCCAGTGGTTGTTCCTGGTGTGCCAAATATTATAGTAGTAAAATTTCCTGAAATACTTCCTTGATAACCATAACCAGAACCTCCATCTTTGCTAATATTATCAACCCATAAATGCCAATCATTTCCACAATCAAACTCTATTTTCACATGATACCATGTACCTGCTGTATAAGTCATAAGATCATGATAACTACCATCATTATATCCATAATATCCTGTGCTCCTAAAATAAAAAGCAAGGTAATGACCACCTGCATCTGATAGCTTCAACCAGAGATCATCATTAGTATCTTCCATCATGATATAAAATTCTAATGATCCAAAATCATTATTTATTGTATCTTCTATTTTCACACCATAAACACTAGAATAATCATATAAACAAACAGCCTTTTTATGACTATCATCAAATCCTACTACATTAACAGTCCCACCCATTTCATCTACAGTCCATCCTATTGGATCTTCCAGCGTTTCATCATCCTCAAAATTATACGTTCCGAAATAATAATTCCAATACCAGTTATCTCCAAGGACATAGTTTTCATCCCAGGAGTAGCCAAAAGCATCAAAATAGAAAGAATAATCGGAATCAGTAGTAGATGTAAAAAACATCAATGAATCTATATAACTTGCAGGGGTATTAAAACACCCTTCACTTATTTTTAATATTCCATTAATATATATATCACAAGTATCATCGGAACAATCAAAGTCAATGTGGACGTGGTACCATGTATTAGCCTCAATGGTCTGCATTAAAATATAACTTGTTCCATCATGGTAGAGAAATTGATTATTCCAAATTTGGAATAATATTTTTTGATCCCCATTTTCTCTTATTCTCATGTAATTTGCTACTTTATTGATATTATCAGTTCTAATCCAAAACTCTAAACTCCCAGATGTTTGACTTTCAAAATAATTATAGATTTCTGTAGAGTAGGATCCAGAGGTGTCATGCAATTCCAGGACTTTTTTATGGGAATCAATTTCTGAGATAACCTTGACAGTTCCACCATTTTCTCCCACGATCCATCCATCAGGATAGCTATTGAGTTCATCATTAGTAAAGCTATAGGATCCCGGATAATGTCCGGAACAATCTATAGATTCAAGTTCTTGGGTCAATTCAATCTTGACTTGATCCACGCCATCGTAATCAGATACATCAAATGAAAGAGAGCCCGATGCAGGATCCACGTGGGTTCCATTTTCAAAAAGCGGAATAATAAAGGGACCTGCATGATCAATGAATAAATCCGTGAAAAATTTCTTGCTTTCTTGATTGTAGATGTCGAAAGCAGTCACCTCCAACACATATTCATCAGATACCAAATCTTCGACATTCAAGTTAATGCGGAAAGGATATTCTTCAATGAGCCCGTTTGAATAGGAATATTCCACGGTAACATTGTAGGCAGAAATTTCTTCCAGGAGTTCGGGTTTATTGTCATATTGGATGTAAATGTCTGTCGTGTTACCCTTTTTGTCAAAATAATAGAATAAATCATCTCCTTCAATGATTCTATCAATGCGTGAGTCCGATATATCATAATCAATCAAGAGCCGAGTAATTTCGACAACATCTTGAGGATATTCCGTTAATTCTAATATTTTTTTTTCACTCGTACTGGTAGATGTTGGAACGAGCGTGCTCGCAACATTATTTGAATCGATGTTTGGTATTAAATCATATTGATAATGATTGTTAAACCGTTTCCCGTGGAATTCTAGGGTGGGATGCTTGTTGAAATAGGGATATCCATCACTATTATTATAATTACTGTTTACATCCAGGTAAATCGCACTGGAACTATTAAAGACAATCTCATAATGAGCATATTGATCTATCTTTAAATCGCCAATGGATATCTCCGTGTCTTTTGTAATTACCATCGTGATTGGTATTGTTTTCGTTATGAGATGTGAGTGTTGATCCCACAGTCTCAGGGTCAACATTTGAGAATCAAGCGCTTTTAATTCCAGTTCAAAATCGTTGAGATCAAACTGGATTGATGCCCAGAAGTAAATTCCTCCTCCTGAATAGGTTCCTTTACGTAATTGATATAAGGTTTCTCCACAGGTTATGCTTGCCAGCTGAATGTCCTGGGCAATGGGGATCACTTCAAAAATAACGGGATCGAGGATGTTGTAGACTTGTTCGCTGGAATATCCCTTGAGTTGCACGTCAGAATATAAGTTCATGTCATGCTTGAATGATAATTCTACTGAGGGTCCAGAGTTCCCAAGGTTATCATATCCCACTAGTCTCAATACAATATACGAATCGGGAATTTTACCTATGTTCCACGTGAATCGCTCACTGGCTTGGTATGTTTTTGAATGCCACCTGCCACCCTTGCCGTAATCATACCATAATCGATAATAAGCAAAATCTGAAGCACTTGATTCCACATCACCAGATATTATGCAATCAAATTCATTTGGTTCAGTCCAAAATCCTGCCTTTTGTTCTATTTGATAAAGGTTATCATTTATATTTGGGATAATGCTAATGCTCGGTCCATTGCAGTCAAGACAAACTCTTTCTTTAGTCACGTTAAATTTGCGAGTTCCAAAATACAAGTAATTTAATTCAATCTCAACAAGAATATCAAATGTCACTGTATCTGTCCAAGGCAAGTTAATGAAAGGCGCTGAAAATTCAGGGGATGGATCATCATTGATTAAAAACCAATCATCATCATTTTCCTTCTTGACGAAAAATCTCGTTCGTTCAACAAAAGATTCTGTCACTGAATCAAGTTTAAGCAATACTTCATCGAGATAAATTACATTATCTTTGACAGTTATAACATCGTCAAAATTATTTATTGATAATACATGATCGAAAATATCAAATCCATCAGTCAAACCACCATTTGAACCTTCCGCAATCAAATACCAAGTACCATTTGGAATCTTGGCAGTGCTTAAAATGTGATAGAAAGATTGATTGGGGCTGGAAAGTTCAGCAACTAGGATCCAATCATCCTTGTTTTCTTCAGTTGGCAAGACGTCGTGCATGTAATATCTTACCTTCGTTAACGGAAGCTGACCAAGATTAGTGATCGACATCTTAATATAATCCGATACAAATTTGTCATAATTTATATCAAGCCAATCACCCGTTCCCTCGTTTAGTTCACGCACTTTGCATGTTACTTCGGTGGGATCATTGGATATGACAATTTTAGAGATAGTTTTATTTCCCGTTAGACCCTTGTTGTCGTGCATTACCACGTACAATCCGTAATTAAATCCATCTTGGAATTGCGTGGTATCCAACAAGAAGGAGAAATAAGCTTGACCATCTATATATTCAAATTGGGTTTTATTCGCAATGAGATTATAACTTTGGTCTATCAAGTATAGGGCGGCCCATTCATAATCATCTCCAGGAGCTCTCACTTGCACGTCATATTCTCCACATATGATGTCATCGTCATTGATATTAACAAATTCCTGAAATATTTCTTTTTTAATAAATTCAAACTTGAATGAGTCGATCAAGACACCCCACTGATTAGTGAATGTCTTTTTATCCGTGATGTAATATGAATCAAAGAATTCAGAAATGAGCTTGACTTGAATGGAGTTAGTAGCAGTCAGGATATGATCTCCATAGAAATACAATTTAATCGGTTCATTCAAGTGATAATATATCTCTCCATTTGATCCTATTACGTTAATAAAATCGTTGATATTAAGATCCTTCATTTTTATAACCGCGTTGGAATATTTGGAGAAGATTTTAATTCCAAACTGATCATAAATCTCAAACTTAAATTTCATCATTTCATCTTTGAACTCTTCGAGAGCTTTCTCAGTATCCGAACCATTAACATACCTGAAATAAGGATATACATCCAGAATTGCTCTTAAATTGTAATTACTTGTGTCGATGCATTCCAAATCGGGCGTGACCAGCCCCGTTCGTCCCATAAGCTCTTCTCCATCATATAATGATTTGTTATGATAATCTCTATACTCCACGCAATCATACAAGTGAATGTTTATCTTATTTAAAGATTGAGCAGGGGATATATTTATCAAATTATTTAGGCTCGTGGGCAAGTAACGATAATAACATCCATCAAAACCTGCTGGATAATATCCATTACTATAAGAATACATCGAAATGAAATCATTTCTACCATCAACATCAAATTGAAAGTCTCTTAACAAGGACATCCTTGCTTGTTTAGTTTTCCTTTCAAAAAAGGATAACGGTTCGGCATTGTCAAGCAAGGCTAAGTTTTGCGATCTCATCTCCGATGTCGAGTTCCATATAGTTGTCAAGAAGAAATCATTGAAGAACACGTTAAGACCGTTTTGAACACCATAATCCTCAAAATTAAGCGTTTTTAAATAAAACTCGAAAATAATATACAACTTCTCATTACCATCATTGAGCAAGTTTCTAATTTCTTCAAATAATGATCTTTTCTCATCTTCAGATAGAACAAAATATGATTCCTTATTGTTCACTATCACCTCATTAGTTTCAAGATTAAAATAATAAAAGAGATCACCAAAATCCTTAGTCCATTGGCGTTTGAATTTAAGATCGGATATCTTATAACCACTCCAACTGTCATATACCAACTCATCAGGAATGACAAGATCTGGACTTTTTTGAGCCTCCAATAATAAAGACATCTTGCAAGAGATTCTTGATGATGGTGAAAGGGTCAAATTTTCAATTTTTTTATCTAAATAACCAAAAAGATCGAAATCAACCAGGATATCTGCCTTGTTATCTGAAGATTCCATATAATCCTCATCATTTAAGAAATCCAATTTATCTTCTGATACGACCGTAGTTATCATAAAACTACTTTCTGCATACTTGGTTTCTCCAGATTGAGTGATTACTCCAAATGAATTCGATTCTAATTTATCATCATCCTCTACATCAATCCTTAATGTTTCTATTTTAAGGTGATAATCTTGGTTTTTATTTATTCCATAATATCTAACCTTTACTTCATTATTAGCATTGATGAAACATGAATCTAATTCATATGATTTTTGGATAAAAGAATCATAATTGCTATCATCAATAATATCCCATGCAGATACTTCATTATTCCAGACCATAAAGTCGATAGGTTGGGAAACATCTGTCATATGAGAATATTTTAATGATACTTTTTCTGGAGTATCGAAACTATCTTCAATTTTAATGGTAATTTCATAATCAATTTCAGCATAATCAAAATTTGTATAATAAATTGTTGGAGTGCAAAGACCTGCATGTATTTGAGACATCCATCCTACATTGAAGCCAAAAATGATCATTCTTACATTACCAGAAGAGAGTTCAGATTGTGTTATGTGCAATCCACTCCAGGTGGGGTAATTATCACAATCCCTTCTACCTCTGTAGACACCATTTTCTGTCAAGTCCAATTGGATGGCTCCACCCCAGAGAGTCCAACCCCATACAAAATAATATTGAATTTGATATATGTATCCATCTAATCCCAGATCATAGTTCGCAATTGAATAAGAATCTGCTCCCAATTGTCCCATTCCACGTATTAATACATAATCATCATTGTACAAAATGCAGTATCGATTGTAAGCAGCGCTTGCTAACCAATACTCCCAACCACTATATCCCGGTGGTGTAACTGGTCCTGAGCTAGCATAAAGCGTGGCGGAATCAAAATTTTGATGATATTCGGTAGAAGTAATTGCGGTATAGTTCCCATTAATAGCACTAAGATCCCCGTGATTGTCAATTGATTTACCTTCTATCAAATTATCATTATTTGGAATATATGAATATGAAGGATATACTTCAACTTTTACCTTATCTAATATTAAATTGAAAGGCTGATTTGTATTGGATCCTGTCATAGATAATAGAATTTTATAATTTTCATTGAGATGTGCTTTTTCAATATCAAATGTCCAGTCTTGAGCATAGGGAAAAGGGCGATCATCAATCAGTTCCCACTCCAAGGTATTATAGTTCCATATCTTGAAATTTATGGATTGGGTAATGTCAGTATAATAACTATAATGCAAGAGTGCTTCATCCAAGTATTTTGAGAATCCAGGACCAATCATAATGCTTGATATGATTTCCAAGTTGTAAGGTGCCGCTGCCTGAGTAGATGATATTATCGTGGTTTCGCCATCAATCACAGCTAGATCTCCTGATTGGGAGTGGAAACCTTTTTTTATTTCCATTTCATCAGGATCGGCAGCTAAAAGAAGCAATTTTCTTGGAATGATTTCAAAGGATACGTCCACATTATCTATGCCTAATTGATATCGGTCAACATCTTCGGTTCGATTGAGACTCCAATCATCTTTTATGACATTAAAACGCAAGACATAGTCATCTTCAAAATAAATAGGATCTTCTAGCGAAATCTCGAAGGGAAAGATGTTTTCTTGTAATTTTGGGTCGATGGCTATTAATTGAGAGTAGGTAAGATCTCCCGTGGGCAAATTATTATAATATCTTAAGTAGCGGGGATAATATGATGCAATGGTATCTTGAAGCCAGGTAAGGAGTTCTTGCGATTGCCAATCAGAATCAAGGAGGATTGTCTGGGTTCCACTAATGTCCAGAGTAACCAAGAACCTCAGTTGATCTTCTGCTTCAAGAAGGTCATTAACAAAATCACCTAGATTGACATCAAAATAGATGCTCATGTTAGCTTGGTACTTGTCTTTATTATAAATAAGAGGTTTGAAATCAACCCAAAGCGTGCTAAACGTGGTGAGGTCCGCTCTTTCGCATGTCGTGTATTGAACCATCCAATCATCATCATTCTCGCTGTTTGCAAAAGTGAAAAATAGACCATCAGACCAGAAAGACTCAGGATTGCGTTCTATTGAGTTGGAACTGTCTTTCACGACAAAAGGTCCGTAAAGATCACCAAGAATCTGGTATCCCTCGATGTAATTTCGTCCTTCATAATAATCTTCAGACCAAGAGAAATCAAGGGCATCAACATAACCAGTGAATCCCGTTGGGGAATTGTCGGTCTCAACCTGGAAATAAGTTGATTGGTTTTGATTTTGATAAAATGTGAATGTACCGAGTTTAATACCATTCACATATAAATGGTAATAATATTGACTCAATCCCTTATAATTACCATTCGTGCATTCAAAATCTATACGAAAATGATACCAGGTGTTTGGAGATCCTGTCATTCCTGAATCATGCCAACCTGATGAGTCGAGATATCCAATTTTATTTATTCCCAAGTAAACTTGAGCTAATCTATCCTCATCATTTTTAATACCGGCATACAAATATTTTGCGCTTGTAGCGGTATTTGTTCTCATCCACCATTCGACTGTACCATTAGTTTGAGAAGTATATGTTTTTTTTAATTTAATTGCTGCAGAACTGCTCGTGTCATCTAATTGAACAACTTTTCTATGTCCATCAATATTTTTAATTACATTAACCGAACCTCCGTCTTCAATGACAATAAATTCTTCGGGATTTTCACCATCCTTGTCATTTTTAAAAGAATATATCGCGGGATAATCTTGGCTCGATTCAACACTAAACACATTTTCTTGAATTTCATTATTTCTACCTTCATAATACCCTTCAGACCATGAATAATCAATTCCATCAATATATATTGAATAAGTATTTGGAGAATCGGTTCTTGAATGGATAGTTAACTTTCCAAAACTCGTGGGGCTACCCCAAAACTCATAACCATTTCCTTCATCAATGGAATTTCCATCTATCCATAAATGCCAGTCATCAGAAAGATCAAATTCTAATTTAAAATGATACCAACGATTGGCAGAAAACGGCATAATAGTATGCCATGATCCATCAAAATATTTAATATTGCCCGTCTCATCCATATATAAATAAAGTGAATCACTCGTAGAACCATCCTCAAGAGTTATATAACATCTATCGCTAGTAGTAGACATTCTCCACCAAAATTCAATCGTTGCTTTTGATATTTCATTCCATTCTTGAGACATTAATATCATATTAGATGTACTAGTATCTTTCATTTCGATCACATTACTATGCCCATCTAATTTCTTAATAATATCAATAGTCCCACCTGTCTCATCGATGGTAAACATTGATGGATTTACTCCTGGATCCTCATAATAATCAGGATAACCAATATAATGACCTGAATCAATTTTTGGATCAAAATATAGATATTGAATCTTCCATTGTTCTTGCTCACCAATCTTTTTGGACCTGACTTCATAAGCAATGAAGATTGTATTATTAAATGCGTTATTTATTATTGGATTAAGCATCTTGTAATATTCATAGTCATAATATTCTGTAAGGTCAGAAATGACCGATCTTTCCTGCAATTTATGTTGTTGGGAGTCGTATATGCAATGTTTGAACAATATTTCAGAAAAGTTTTCATTAAATGAGCTTGAATAGATTACATTCAATCGACCAAAAAAATCATATTTGAGATCTGCCTCGTTAGAGTTTTTTACATCAAAAAGGTCTTTCGAAACAGGGATGTCTTCATAAAAATTAAACATATCATCAGATACGTCGATATACACGTATCTTGAATCCTCATCAATCCTGCTCTCAAAAGAGACAGCAAGCTCTTTTTTAACATAAGATATACTAGTCAATAGTTCTTCCGGTAATTTAAACTCATCTTCAGTATATTTTACATAAAAACAACAGTCTTCAATTTGCTCATCGTGAAACATTATGTTGATGTCATTATTACCATATGATCCAATGATTGAATAATTATTTCGATTCAAGCGAATAGCCATATCTTCCACTTGGTCATAATCGAGTGGAGTGGGACTTATAAAGATGTCCTTAATTTTTTTTAAAGATGACGTACTCGAGTCGAGCAGTTCAGCAAGAGAATAAATTTGAATATTTTCATTAAAACTACTTGATATCATCTTGTATTTTCTAGGGTCGTAAACGTCATGAAATTCATAATCATCAGGTAAAATAATCCTATTATTTTCAAATTGAAGTGATTCAGGACCAAACTTAGTCAAGAAATCATTTTTGGAGTCAAATAATATTGTCTCAGTGCCAAATACATCTTTAACAGCGATAGAGTTCAATTTATAAATATCATTGCTCGAATCAATCATTACATTCCAATTCCCATCGTATTTATATACCCTATCACTTATGCTTCCAAAAATATACCATTCTCCATTTTTATATTGAATATCATAAGGCATCATATCTTCTGAACCAATGTAAAATGACTCGCCAGTGTAATTCCAAGTCCCATCATATTTAAGAACATTTTTGGTCATCATATCAATGATATACCAATATGAACCATTCTTGTAAATGGAACCAGGTATAATTTCGCTAAGATTGTAGGCTTCACCGGAATACTCCCATTGAGAATTGTATTTATAGACAGAAGATGTATTTAATCCAACCATCCACCAATATACTCCATCAAAAAATATATCCCAAGGCATAGGATCTTCTTGGGTTAAATCGTGTGAATCATCTTGATAGTTCCAAAGCTCATCATATTTACACGCGGTAAAGTTTGGATATCCGAGAACCCAATAATATTGCCCATCATGAGCTAAAGAATAGGGGTGTTGTAATTGATCACCCATATAGCGATTTTCCGATTCATAAGCAAATTTCTCATCATATTTATAAACATTGCCACTATCAAATCCCAAAATCCACCAGTCATCACCATCAGGAATTATGCCATATGGATCTGAGGTTTGATCATTAAGTAAGTAGGATTTTGCTCCAAACCAATCGAAATATAATTCCGTGCTGTTTTCAGCAATAATGGATGTATTTAGATACAGTGCTGTACTTGCTTCTGGTGATTCTATTTTTGCATCATAATTTACGGAATTTTCTTGATTATCATCAATTCTTACAGGTTCAATAAAGACACCTCCGTTATAGCTGCTATCCAATCGAGCATAACACACGTGCTTTTTAATATCATTTGGGTTTTCATTATCTCTTGAACCATTATCCATATTTATCCACGTTGTATTTTCAAAAATGAGGTGAACGATGCAATCTTGAGTTAGAACATTTCCATCTTCGTCATACTTGATATCTCGCGGTGTAATTGCAATATCTGGAGCAAGATAAGAGTGATAGTCAAGATCTGAAGGATCATAACTGACTACTTCCTTGATTTCTTCAAGCATAAAATCAAATAAACTAATTCGACCATAATATATTGACCATTCTGTTTCTCCTTGAGAGTGTTGTTCAGTGTTCCTTTGCTGCCAAGTAAGGTGCAAGTCAGTTTCCGATAAAGCCATTGATGGTGCTAACTGGTAGGTATTGTCATCACCTGATTCATAAATTCTCTTGGGTGTTGAAAATTGACCATCAGGACGATATGCCCACGTAAGATAAATTTTCCATAAATCCTCCTCGTTAAATTTTCCTGAAAAGAGAATAATGATCAAATTATTATTTGAAACTATCTTGGGCACGACATATCTTTGCCGAATTTCGTTAGTTATTGAATCTGAATCACCGAGACTCACGAATTCGTCCAAAATTTCACTTCCATAAGCATCAGATACATTGATGGGCATTCTGGAACTTTGAAGATCAAACACACCCATACCATTACCTTCCACCTCCCTCCACGTTGGGGGCATGTTAACACCATTAGAGGGGGAAAATATGGGATTTTCATAAGCATCTTCTGAAAATAATCCGCTGAAGTATTTCCACGAATTATCCTGTCGGAAATCATTGTAGAAATAGTTATTAGTAACAATTCCAGGATACTTGTTATAAGATAAAATTTCATTTCCTAACGTAAGTGGATTATCAAAAGTCCATAAAAGAGGCTCTGCCGTGCCTAAGAGAGGGGAACTAAATTCATTATACCCATCCTCAAATTCAAAACCTCGATAGTAAGTCGGTGGATAATTCACTTCTAAATGGGCATAATCAAACTTAATTTCGATTAGATCATTACTATCGACAATGTTATCATAAATCAAATTAATGATAATTTTAATGCTAAATCTTTGTCCTCCTTCGGTGAAGAAATCCCTAAGATCTACATTCACTACTTCCCAACTCGAGGTTGTTGAAGTGATTGGTTCCTGAAAATGGACTTCTTCATGGACTAAATATCCGTTTCTAATCAATTGTGTCTTTACCAAACCGGTGATCTGATCTGAACCACCATTAATGATTTTCACCATATCATAACTTAATTTAAACTTCGCGGAATCGGCAATCGTTCCAATATAGGTCAAAGTAGGACTTTCAATAAATACATTTTCTGAGTTTGAAATGGTCCTATAGATATAATCAGGATTTCCAGAATATTCAGTGAAAATTGGAGATTCTGTCCATGAAATTTCGTTATTATTAAATTCATGATGGTAAATTAAGGCACTGGTGGTTTGGAATTCATTCTTGTTAAAAAAATTAATATCAGTTCCGTTCGTAGTTCTTTGAATCTCATTTATTTCTTGATAACTCGTGTGTATATACTTATTTTTAGTTATCTCACAATCTTCGATATGGGAAGTGGTCTTGTAAAATGCATTTTGTTCCCCATTAAAAAAGATTTTACCTTGGGTATATTCTTTGAACCTGCTATAAGTAAGATGCTTGTAAGAGATTATACCATCAGGTCCAATTTGATAATCTGTCAATTTTTTAAATACTGGTTTTAAACCTTCACGTTCTGTTATATACAATGAGACTTCCCCTTGAACTATTTCCTGTAAAGAATTTTCCATTCGAGTATTAAAAAAGTTGTTCCACCCCAACCCATCATTATTTTCTTCGCAATAAATGCTCCCTCGAGGATAAATTAAATCTGATTGGTTAAGATTGTTTGAATCTAAATTATCATAATAAGGATTAAAATAGATTTTATCTTTTTGAATATCAATATTAAAAACAAGTGGATCAGAGACCTTGCCCAACGTGAGCAGTAAATCCTGAACCCAGTACACTTGCATTTCATAACTCCCGGGTATAATATCCCTCTGAACGTCAGTGAAATCTATTTCGAGAACCACTAATTGTTTCAAGAAAGGAGTGCGAAGGGTTTTAGAGGTCAGAATATGATTCATCCGGAAAAGATCTGAATGTTCTCCTTCTAAGTATATTTCTTTGGCAATCAGTTTCACGACCAAGGTGCGAGCCTCAAAAATCCCGATGGATACTTGAGGAATTCTCACAAGTAAAAGGCCATTAAAAGTCAAATCTGTAAGATTTTCAGGTGATTTGTAAAAGATTAGAGAATTAACATCATATGAATAATCTTGATTATTTCTATGATATTGGGGCGCAACCGTAAATTCAACATCGGGTTGCTGGAGTGCAGTAAGCGTTCCTGGGAAGCATCCAATAAGGAAAGGAAAGATCATTAAAAAGAGTACCACCATTATGGCTAAAAGTTTTTTTCTATATTCTATTTTTGTATATTGTTCGGGAGTCTTCCAGGGATGGGTGATTAAGTAGATTTGGTTCTTAAATGAGTCCATAGATGAAATACCTTTTTTTCGAATCAAGTCTGCCCGTCGATTCGATTTAAGGCGCGATCGGGGAAAGAAAATGCCGATAATGCCTGCCATAATGAAAAAAGAGGTTACTGATAACAAGGTATCATAATAGGCAAACAAAAAGAAGAGCAATAAAAAGGAACCGATAAACAAGGTTATAATACAGATCACGTATTTTATGGTATCATAAACATCCTTTGCTGAGGATATCATCGTTCTCCTTAAACTTTTCCTCTTTTTAAATCTCTTTTTCGATAATATCCAATAAAGCATTAGAGATCCGGGAATGCCAAATCCAAGTATCCATAATGAAAAGCTAAAATCGAGTCCTGTTACTATGGTAAATCCTTGGATACCAAAATGAATGAGAATTATGGCAAGAGAAATTAAAAAGATTATCAAAAGAATTGCCATTTTTTTTGATTTTGCAAAGCTCTTAATTTTTTCTTTTAATTGTTTGAAATGCTCAGATGTTTCTGGACCATTTTGTTTCTGATTTTCTATCCAGAGCGGAGTTGAGTGAGTTTTTGCATCCTCATACAAGCAAGAATAATATTTAATTCTTTCACGAATCAATTTATAGTATTGTTTTTTAAGAGAGATAAAACTTAAAAGATCAAAATAATGAGAAAATTCTACTAGTGTTTTAATTTCCTTACGTGCTAATTGGTTCACGCTATCTATGGGGATTTCTTTTCCATTTATAAAGGTAATACCCCTGAAATAGGTTTCAATTTCTTTTAATAAACTCATCTGGGAGTTTTTTACTTCCCGATATCTTTCAGCTAAAATCTCTTCTTTTTTTGAATTTATAACTTTATGAATCTCATTATTTTTGAATGATTTATAATTTTCACTCAAAATTTTATTATGTTCTTCTAGTGTTTTCATATTTATTATTCTGGGCAAGGGTGTAGAGTGATCTGCATAATTATAGATTGACTTTCGTTTCATAATATCATGGATATTAATATCATCATCAACATGATAAATAAGAACATTTTTAACACGTAAAAGTAGTGAATAAAAATCTTTAAATTCCTTCTTTAATGCATTGAGATATGTTTCAAAATTATTATCCTCTAAGTAATTACTTAATCTTTCTTTAAATTTTTGCTCACGTTTATAGCAATTAGTATTTTTTATATTTAAACCAAGTTGCTTCTTGATGTATTGATTTATTAATATTGACTGGTTTGACATAAGAGATCCATTTATTTTAATATTATGAGGATGCCCTTTAGCATTATTAATAATAATCAAGAAGAAAGTTTTTAATCGTCTTATAATGTGATGCTTGATTCGAGGGGTATTGTGTCTTTTTATTTTTCTAAATACGTGGTGTATCCCGATGCTGCTTGTCATTGATTCTGCGGGAGGAGCGCTTTCCATGCATTCTGTTAATTTCTTAATGAATTCTTTTGTTCCGGGATTAGAAAATTCTGAACCACAATTTAGAAATGCTAAAACAGAGCTCCTTCTCGCATTCATGTTTATAGTTAAATTAGAATACAATTCGATAAGATTTGGAGAAGATTTTATTTTTAGGGAGGATTTTACTTTCGTATATTTCGCGTTTTTTTTCTTGTCCCGTGGTGTCAATAATGCAACAATTAAAAGAGTATAAAAAAGGAGGAGTAAGATATAAGCCTGCACGAGGTCAATGATAATGCTTGTAAATATTCCAATTAATAAGGTAAAAAAATACATGTAGAGCATGAATACCGAAATGAACCCTTGCAAATGGATTTTAGAATAAAATTTTGATTTCGATCGAGAGACCCTATATAAAATGGTGCATATTAAAGAAATGAAGATCACGGGAATAAAAAAAATTCGGGCAGGGGGGAAGAATGCCACGTGTACGACAATTAAGAAAAGGGAGAACGTGATGGAATGCATCAGGAATTTTTGTTTAGTAGCGTCTAAGGGTTTAGCAGGTTTTTTCTTATATTCTTGAATTTTTTTTTCCTTCTTGCTAATTGGATTGTTTTCACAATCTAAGGGACATTTCCTGAACATTTCCAATTGGATCTGTTCTAGACTTTCCTTTTTTTCATATTTTTTCATAATATCTTTAACTCTACTCATTTTAATCTTTCTCCATTTGAAGAATAGAACCTCTATAATTCTCTGGTGACCGTAGTGGTCTTATGATTTTAAATCCCTTGATAAATCTATATTTTTTAATACAGAGGGAATTTATTGTTAAAATATACCTATTTTTAAAATTCATTTTTGTCATACATGATGGGGTGATTTCGACAAAAACTTAGAATCTACGAAGGTATCGTATTTATAAGTCTTTTAAACTATACTTTTATAATATTTATATGACAGAGTATAAAAACCTTTGTTAACGAAATATTCGTAATAAAGTCAAAAATGATCGTAAGTTTTAAAAATCATATAATAATTGGCAAATTCCAATGTTATATGGTCTTAGTCTATATGAATTTAGCATGTATCTATTAGAAAAGGTGATACATATATAGATTACCACGAAAGTAGACCTGAAGTCTGAGAGGAAATTCAATGATAAAAAAAAATTAGGTAGAAGAGAATAAGGTTTTTTCCCGTTTAATGTTACAATTTGTTTTGCTTTCCCTGTCTATTAGAGATGCCAGAGTGGGATTCAACTCGTTTTTTAAATGAGTTAAACCTGATTGAGAAATAAAATTTTCTTTCCGTTTATTTCCTGGTTTTTCTGATGCTTCATAATTCCTTAGAATAAGTTCTTTATCCTCTAAAAATCTTAGAACATCATTGATTGTTGTTTTACTTCTACCGATGATATTTGCGATTTCCTCAACAAAAACACCTTTATTCGCCCCATAAACCTGATAACGATTTTTTAAAATAATAAGTACCCTCAAGCTTACTGATAACGAAAGATTAAATCGTTTTACTCCCATTTTTTTGACTTTTTTTCTTTTTAATTTTCTTTTAGGTTAATTATTTCAAGAATGGTGATTCTATTTTAGAGTTTTGGTTTAATGATCACGAATTGGGAAAGTGTTATTTAAATGTATTTTTAGAAAAAAGAACATGCTTTTTTTTTAGAGGCATCTTTTTGATTCAAATAAAAGAATGAAGCCCGTTAGGCATTTGCTATGGTGATGAGTGCTTGTCCACTGATTAGCTGGTCGACAATCTCTTTAATGAGAGTGTCTATATATTTAATAGGAGTTTTATCTTGATCTTTCAGATCTATTTATGACGCATTATATAATTTAGCATAATTGCATCGAGATTGAATTTCAGGAGATGATCGTTTATGTTTCAACACGAACTTCACGATTTCGCGCTTGAGATCATTGAAGTCGTTAAAAAACGTGTTA
>DXJM01000296.1 GCA_019057355.1 Promethearchaeota archaeon
TACCAGCAGCATTTCCTATTTGAAAGATATTTTTTTTCTCAACTTCAGGAAATAAACCTATAAATGCTGCATTTTCTTTGTTAATATATGTTCCAAAACCGCCAGCTAAAAGTATTTGTTCAAGGGTTTCACTTGTTTTTTCTTCCATCTGGAGTAATAAATTAGCACTAGACAAAAATGCGGCTTTAGCTAATTGGATTTGATTGATATCTTTCTGAGAAATAGAAATTATCGCAATCTTTTTATCTTTTTTATCTAAATTAAGATAATCGTTATCCCATTCTGCATTAAAAATAATATAATGATACCCATCTTCTTTTTTTGTTATTCTACGATGATTGATTATGTTTTCCGATCTAATATTAAATATTCCAGCACGGGTAATAATTTTCGATTTTAACATTTCAGCTATAATATCAATAAGACCGGAACCACATAAACCTAATGGACAACCCTTGCCTATTACTCCTATTGAAGGTTCCAATGTATTTCTATCTATAGCGACAGACTCTATTGCACCTTCTGAGGCTCTCATTCCATGTGAAATATGGGCACCCTCTAATGCAGAACCAGCAGCGCATGATGCCGTGATTAATCCTTCCTTATTTCCTAAAATAAGCTCGCCATTGGTTCCAATATCGATTAATAAAGTATATTTTGTAAAATTATACATTTTTGAGGATATAATGCATCCAATAGTGTCTGTACCTACATAACCCGCAACAACAGGGGGGGAGTATACATTTACGTAGGGATTGCATTTAATTTTAAGTGTTTTTGCACTAATATTTATCGGAACTTTAAAAACAGGAACATAAGGCGATATTGATAAAAATTCAGGATTCATACCAAAGAGTATGTGATGCATTCCTGTATTACCAACAATAGATATATCTCTAACCCATGATATTGGAATTTTAGCTTTATAACAACATTCTTCAAGTATTTGATTTATTGCATTGATGATTAAATCTTGGGCTTTTTCAACGGCATTATTTTTAACAATATAAGAAATCCTAGAAATGATATCCTCACCGATTGCTACTTGAGGGTTTAACGAGGCAGCTATAGAAGCTATTTCACCAGATTTTAGACAGATTAAATAACCAACAATTGTGGTGGTTCCCATATCAACTGCCAATCCAAATATTTTTTCCGTTTTATCTCCAGAATCTATATCAAAAAGTGACCATGAATCATCCAATGAAATATTTCTAAAATAGGTGGAAATAAGACCATCGTCCTGTCTCATAATTTTTGGCAGGTTAAAGCAAACTTCATGAAGGACGTCATTTACATGGAACTTCATGTTATTTTCTTGAAATCTGAAATCATTATTCTTTTCTATAATACTTTCTATTAGTGAAGTTAAATCATTTTTAGGATTATCCAAGTCAGCCGATCTAATTTTAGACAATTTGGAAATGATTATAGGTTGAATTTTACTAAAATTTTTAATTTTTAGATGAGTTAGATCTGCATCGACTACAATCTGATAACCTTTTGGCATTAAGGAGTCCATAAGAAAAACTCTTAAATCACCTAAAATTTTAGTTTGACAGGCTAATCTATATCCCTCTTCTATCTTTTTTTCATCTAAAATTCTTTTTTCTTTTTCCGTAGGTTCTGAAATCTTTGGATGAAGACTTAAAATACGAATCAGGCATTTACCACACGTGCCTTTGCCAGCACAAAGTGCACCAATAGGTATATTTAATGCTATAAGTGATTCGTATACTGTAGAACTCTCTAAAACATTGATTCGCTTAGATATAGGTTCTAATATTAATGTAAATCTACATTTATCCATATTGAGGTCCCATAATTATTAGACTTAATTAAATTTAATAAAAATAATTAAGATTTTAGCCATTTGTCAATAATTTCAACACCTTGCAATGCATCTTCAGCAAATGCATCTGCATGTGTTTCATGCATCATTTCTCGCGAAGCTGCTGCTCCACCTAAAATAACTTTTACTCTATTTGCAAATTTTCCATTTTTTATTAGAGATACAGCTCTTTTTATTGCAGGTTCAACAGAAGAGAAAAGATAGGAAATACCTATTACTTTTACATCATTCTCCCGAGCCAATTCTTCAAATCTTTCAGGTCTTACATCTACACCAAGATCGATGACATTCATGCCATATGATTTCATTATTGCAATCATTATACTTTTCCCTAGATTATGAATATCACCTTGGATGGTTCCTATAACGACTTTTCCAGAATAATTGCACGATTCTTCTATTTTTCTTCTTTCATTCTCATCAATTGACATTAGTTCTCCTTCAAGAGCCTCTGCTGCCAATATGAGCCCCATTTCGCCAGACTCTTTTAGACCTATTAGAACTCCTTGTTTAATAATATCAGTTATTGGAACTCCTGCTTCCATCGCTTGCTTTATTGCCATTTTCATTGAATAAAAGTCAAGTGATTCAACTGATTCAACTATTTTTTTGATATAGTATACCCGATCTTTAATTTTCTTATCAATAATTGCTTTTTCCATTTTAATTTATCCCTCTTGAAATATTATAATTTTTATTATCAGACTACTAGAACTATACCATGCCAGCCAACATAGGGCACACCTTTTTCTGAATGTTCAGGATTTATAATATATGGAGGTTTTTCTCCACATTTAATGACTGTAGCAAACACGTCCACTCCGCATGCTTCTAATGCGGGTCTTGCCCTTAAATATTGCCGACACATCTCCCCTTTGAGAGCAGGACAGACTGGAAGGTTTTTTTGCTCCATTAAACCTTTAATATATTCGGGTGATAAAAATCCACAACCTAAACAAGGCCCACCTTTAAATCCCATAGCAAGGTAATATCCCAAATAAGTAGCCTCAGCCTCGATTAATGAAACCATTTTATTTAACGTATCCACATCTCCATGAACTCCGGTTAATATACTTGGAAAAATATGGTTTTTTATAGGTGGATAGACCGTTATTAAAATAGCATGTTTATAGCAGCTAACAATCTCTTTCATATCCTCTGCGGTTGGCGAGTGTGGGGGACAATTTATAGTCATTCCATACCCGAAACAAAGGGGAATTCTACATTTCCATCTAACTCGGGGATCTATTACGATCTTATCCGTTGTTATTAATTTGGCATGACCAGTGGCTTCTAATTTTGATTCTTTTATTACATCATCTATGAAATTGTTTGATCTATTAACAAGTTCATCTAAAATTTCCTCATCGTATTCCATTTTTATTGGAGACGGAGGCCTATCTCTAGTTTTTGGTAATACTCTCCGCCATTTAAATGATATTTTAGACCATTCTTTATCGACTTCTGGTATATATTTTCGTTGCATTTTATTTCTACTCCGTTTTGTGTAATAATTTTTTTAGTTAGACACTTATTTATTTATTAAAAAAATATCCTTTCATTACTATCGTAATATACGTTTTAGGGTAGTAAAACCCCTATAATTAGATAGAAAATTATTCTACTTTATAAAATTTCTCCTTATTTTACTCTCGTATAATTGACACTTCTCTACATCTTGATTCTCTAACCAAAACTGATGGCAATAGTAAAGAACTTTTCCACTTAAGATGACAAAAATCTGGGCTATTTCACCTTGAATTTTGTCAAAAATTATAAAATCTCCATAAACGAAGAATTAAAGCATTTTCATAAAAAAAAAAATAAAAAATTAATTAAGAATTACCAATTTCTAAATGAAAGCTTCTTATGTGAAGCGTGTGATATGATGTGAGAAGATAAAGATGTGATTTTTATAGTTTTAATATGGAAGATTTTTAACTTTGGGTAAATCTTAAAAATTTAAAAATCCCCTCCTTTGAGTTTTAAGAAATTATTAATTCAAATCTTTTTTTCTCTTCCTTTTTTCTTTAAAATTGATACTAAGAAATTCATTATCGTTAAAAAAATCTATATTATTAATTACTTTCATTAGGTTATCCAAATATTTTATTCTTTGAAAATGATAAATAACACTCCTCTAACAATATATTCAAAAAGAAAGTTTCTAGCCCTAACACTATTAATTTTTACAACCATTCTATGGGGCACTTCATTTATTATAACTAAGACTGTTACTCAAGAGATACCTGTATTATTTTATTTGGGTCTGAGATATTTTATAGCCTTAATTGGAATTAGTCCATTATTAATTGGATCTAAAAATTTTAACAAAAAATTTTTGCTATATGGTTTTATTAGTGGTTTGTTTTTTTTTATTGCAATGGTATTTCAAACTTATGGGCTCCAATACACAACCGCAGGAAAAGCAGGATTTATAACTGGACTGAGCACGTTAATCGTACCTGTTATGGCTTGGATTATTGTAAAAAAAAAATTAAAAAAAAAACAGGCGTAGCTATCTTACTTTCATTAATAGGAATGGCATTTTTATTTTTAGAAGGTAATATTAATTTTCTAATCGGTGATCTTCTCGTCTTGATCTGTGCTATTTCATATGCACTATTTATAGTTTTAAACGATAAATTTCTGGAGGATATTGATGTCTACCTGTATTCATTCATCCAATTATTGATAATGGTCTTTTTATTCTTTGGGGGTTCCTTAATAATGCGAGAAACGATTCATATTATAACTTGGGATCTTAAAATTATCTCAATAATGATATATATGGGTATTTTCGTCTCAACTTTAACTATAATTTTTCAAAATTGGGCTCAAAAAGAAAACAAAAATCCCACTCAAACAGCAATAATCTTCAATTTAGAACCCGTGTTTGCCGCAATATTTGCTTTCTTAATAGGAGGCGAAATTTTAAAGTGGTTTCAACTAATTGGATGTAGTATCATATTCATTTCAATCCTTATTGCTATCTATGAAAAACCAAAAATGAATATTAAGGGATCCCTTCAGATAAAATGAGGAAAAAAGCGAGGAAAACTAAAAAATCTAAAAATCTATAATAATTAAAAAACAATAATTAACGACTAAAAAGGAGAAGATTTTTATTAAGAAAAAATTGGTACAAGGGCTAGTTCAAGTATATTTTGGTCGGGGTAAGGGGAAAACCACGGCTGCTTTGGGACAAGGATTCCGTGCTACGGGCCATGGATTTAAAGTGTTTTTAATACAATTTATGAAGGGAAATGCCAAGTACGGTGAAATAGAAGCAATTAAACAGAATCCAAACTTTGAGGTAAAACAATTTGGAACACCCGTCTTAGTAGAAGTTCCTGGCGAAATTGACTTTAATGAAGGACAAAAAGCACTTGAATGTGCAAGAGAAGTAATCGCAAGCGATCAATACGATATTATAATATTAGATGAGGTTGGGGTTGCAATTGAAATGAATATTATTAGAGTAGAAGAAGTCTTAGAATTAATCGAAATCAAACCAGATAATATAGAATTAATCTTAACAGGGGGACAAAAAGTGCATCCAAAAATTAAAAAACGAGCGGATTTATTGACTGAGATGAAAATGATAAAACATTATTATGCCTCTAAAGGCATTGTTGCACGTTATGGTATTGAGTATTGATTTTAATCAAATTAAACTTTTTTTCATTTCATTAAATTTTAATTCTCATCTGCCTTTCCGGAGCATTTAATAAGTATAGCTATGATTTTATCGAATTTAAGACATGATCTAAAGAAGATTTATAATATGATGATATTCACTCCATTAGAGAGACTCACTTCTATAAGAAAGATAAAGAGTTTAAAAATAGTTTAAACAAATCCTTAGATAATTAAAAAGGACCATGATGTAAAATGCTAAAAAAGGAGGAATTTAGAACCAAAACCTTGATAGTATATGAAAATTAGAATGACTTGAAAGTAATATTTATAACGACATTAATAATTTCTCATCATTGAATCTTTCTTAATAATAGATCTAATAAAACGTGTTTTATTGGAATTTTAATACAAATGTTTGAGAAAAAATTTATGACGCTATAAATAATCATTATAACTTAAAAACAATCTTAATCTTCATAATAATAAGTAGAGAATAA
>DXJM01000297.1 GCA_019057355.1 Promethearchaeota archaeon
AATTTATTGGAGGTAAAAGAAGCTGAAAAGATTAGAAAAATAATTAAGTAATCTTAAATATTTAGTTTTTTAACTTTTGAAGGTGAGTTATAATAGAAGAATGTTCTAAGAAATACTTGAGTTAAATATTATGCCTTATTTGGAAATAGTTTATGATGACATTATATTCGATAAAAATGTGTATAAATTTTGTAGGAATTCCAAATTTACATGTCCGAATTATGGTCATTCTTGGTCTTGTCCACCTGCATCTCCTTATTTAAAGGATGAATTGTCCAAATATAACCGGTTTTTTCTCATTTACTATAAATTTGATATTAAAGCAGGTTCTAATAAAGGATCAGAAAAAATGCACTATCCTATTGAAGAAAAAATTAGTTCTTCACTAACTCAAGAAAATCACCTTTATTTAGAAATTAACGGTGAGATTAATCGTTTTATTAAAAAACATGTTAATCATTCAGATGAATATCTTGTTTTATGGCCAGAAAACTGTAGAATCTGTTTTTATGAAGGTAAGGAATGCACTTATGGAGAAAAAATCCCTTGTAGGTACCCTAAGAAAATCAGATATTCAATGACAGGTGCGGGCATCAATACTCATGAAACCATAAAAAAATTTGATTTTATTCTTGAATGGCCTCCTATGAACTATGAATATCGGTTAGGACTTGTTTCCATACAATATCAATAATTGCCTTTATTGTTATTAGGGTGTTTTAAAAAATTGGACTCCATTTTTTTTATATCTTAGAAGTGATATTCTTTAATTATAAGAATAAAATAAAATAGATGTGATGATTATAATGTCTGAACTACATGTTGATCCATATTGGCAAGCGTTTACGGAATGGTTTTTGAAAATACCTCTTTTAGGGCAAATCCTTATAATAGTTGGAGCAATTGCCATCCTTGCTCTTATTATAATAGGTGTATTTTACTTAATTAAGGGAGTTGCCTATTTAATCTATTATCTTTTCAAGGGAATTTTCTCTCTCTTAAAAATCATTGGAAAGGGCATATACAAGATTATTGAGGCACTTTTTTATGCTATTAGTGGAAAAGAAAAACCTCCTAAACAAAAAAAGCACATTAATACCGAGGAAATACCACTAATCGAAGAAAAGCAACCTACTCAAGATTCATCTCTTGAAGCAGAAGGAAAATGCTTCTGTAGCGAGTGTGGATCGAAACTTTCTGATGGCATGATCTCTCATTTAAATTCCAGAGGACAGGTTTTCTGCATTCACTGCGGAAGTGGTATTTATATCAATGCAAGTGATATTTCTAGCTAAGTATCCTACTTTTTTTTATTTTTATTTATTTCTTTTGAGAAACGCAATATGAAAAAATCAAAATGAGTTATTTTTAATAATGAGCTTGAACAATTTATAATAGTTTGATTGTTACTAATGAAAAAAATTTGAAAAAATAAAAAAATGTGAAGAAAAATGTGGTTTTTTTTTAGTCCTAAAGTGGTTTTTGGAGATGAGGCTATTAATTATCTTCAGAATATAAAAGGTGACAAATGTTTTATTGTAACTGATAAAAACATTAAAGACTTAGGAATGGTTAAAATATTAACAGATGCCCTTGATACGTGCGGTAAACAATATGAAATCTTTGCAGAAGTATTGCCAGATCCTCATGAAGAAGATATCATGAAAGGTAAGGGTGCATGTATAACTTATTCTCCTGATATAATAATAGGATTGGGAGGCGGGTCAGTAATAGACACGGCTAAAGCTATTTGGGCTATGAATGAGTTTCCAAATTTTGCTATTGATGATCTCCATCCTTTCAACGAAGAATTATTATCGTTAGGAAAGAAAACAACAATGGTTGCCATACCAACAACATCAGGCACAGGAGCAGAGGCTACATGGGCAATTATTGTATCAAGATTTCAAAATGGAGTCTGGGTAAAGCTAGAACAATCACATAAATCATGTATTCCTCACTATGCAATTTTAGATCCCGTGTTTACAAAAGGAATGCCCCCGAAATTAACTGTAGCAACAGCTTTTGATGCCTTAGCTCATTCATTTGAAGGAATCACGTCTGATTGGAAAAATGAATACTCCAATGCAATGTGCTTGAAAGCTATTGAACTCATTTTTAAATGGTTACCCATCGCAGTTAAGGATGGAAAAAATATAGAGGCACGAGATCACCTGCATCAAGCAGCCAATATGGCGGGGATGGGGTTTGGTAATTCCCAAGTTCATATTGGACATGCATTAGGCCATAGTTGGGGCGCAATTTTTCATACACCTCATGGATTAAGTGTTGGAATTTTCTTGAAATATATTTTAATGTATTTAATCAATAATCCCGATGAAAATGATATAGGCAAGCAGATACTTGGAAAATTATCTAAACAATTAGGTTGGGCAGAATGGCGTGATGATAATCGATCTTCAGCTAATATAATTATCGAAAAAATAAAACAGCTTGAAAAAGAATGTGAATTTCCTCAAACTCTAAAAGAAATAGGCGTTTCTAAAGAAGATATAGAACAAAATTCCGATATGATTGTTTCATTATGTTATCAGAGTCCTTCGTGCGTGATGTCACCCCGATCTCCCGATTCTGAAGATTATAAAAAACTCCTATTGTATGCTTATGAAGGTAAAGATATTGATTTTTAATATTTTTTTTTTTATATTAATAAAAATAGACTTAGATTTTGTAGATTTTAGAATATTCCTGATTTTGTAATTTATCTATTTATAACGACATTAATAATTTCTCATCATTCTATCT
>DXJM01000298.1 GCA_019057355.1 Promethearchaeota archaeon
AAAAATCTATAATTTTTTTTAAAATTAAACATTTTAAATTCTTCAACGATAAATAACAATAAAATGACCATAATGTTTACACCTATGGTGTAAAAATACCAAGAATGGCTTCTATTCGTTAAAAATAAGGGGAAATTGAAAAAGATTCCAATGATGAAAAATATAAGGCCACAAGTTAATAATTGATACAATATTTTATTTTTAAACATTCTTTTTCTTTCAATAACGTTATCTATTTGTTTTATTTCATAGATTATTTCTCCAATAACGGTTCCTATTAAAAAGACAGCAAGTGAGGGAATTAAAGGATTATTTACTACCATTTTTTTATTATACAAGAAAAAATAAATAACTCCGAATAGATTAATCTCTCCATTATAAGGAAGCAAATAATCAAATATAAAATAATTCAATATGAGTAGGTAAATCCCACTAATAAATCTCACTTTTTTTGATGCTTTTAAAAATATATATCCTAAAAGCTGAGCCATTGCTAAAGAATGCAGAACGTCCCAATTCCAAAACCATGTAATATCTGAAAAAAATATTGCTTGTGAAAGCATTGCTATAAATGACATGATTAGAATTGTAGACCCTCGTAAGAGGTATTCATTTCTAAAGAATGTTTTATTATTAACAAAACCAAATTCTGAGATTTCAATTTTTTTCTTTTGATAAAGCATTGAAATCCCTGCACCTGAAATGAAAATAAATGCACACGCACCAAACATGTCCAAGGTTGACAAATAAAGACTAAAGAGCCAGTATTGTGACCAAATTATCCACCCGTTTATAAAATGAGCCATCATGATGTTTGTAATGCAGAAACCCCGATAGGTATCTAGATATTTTACTCTCATGTTATATAATTCTCAATGAAATGTGAAAAAGATATGCAATAGATAGAAGAGAAATCCTACAATATATCCTTATATGATCAGGAGAGAAAAAGCATATTTATTTTTTCTCTTTCTTTTAGTTTTTCTCCAAAAAGAAAATCACAAATTTGTATTTAAAAGCATGATCGACGATATGGTAAATAATTCATGAAGGCATTGATGCATTAAATCAACTCGATTTTTCCACTCGTTTGAATTCAAAAAACTCTTTAACCACTCATCGTGTCCATTTAATTCAATCTTTTTTTGAAATCTATCTGGAGTTTCCCATTCAAGCCCATCTACTTCGATGTAATTACTTTTATCTGCCCATTTCCATAACATGATTGGCCAGGTACAATAAAAGCCATCCGTAGTAACATTTTTTACTTTTAAAAGGTTAAGCGCTAGTTTTTTCGTAATAACGCAGCAAACCGATAAAATATCTATAATTCTCTCAGGAGTCACGAGTTTTGATCCGATTTCATTGATAATTATCTCTGTGTTCTTTTGCGTTATTGGATGGGTATTAAAAGCCCTAGACGTTCGTCCCACGTGTAAATGGTCCACATCACTCATGGTAATTACTTTTCGAAGTTCATTTGGATAATTGTTTACCCAATGAATTAATCGATCAAAATCTATATACATTATTTTTTCTGATCGATCATCTTCAACGTGATCTAAGGCTGTTTTATAGGCTAGCCTATAAGTATCGACTCTACTATTCGTGAGGCATTTAACTACAATAAAACTTTCGCTTTTTAAGAATGAAACGATCTCATCATTCATGAAAGGGGTTAAAACAATAATTCTTTTCTTAAAGATCGTTTTTAAAATAGGTTCCGCTTTTATGTATAAATTTTTTAAACTAAATTCAGGATCATGAAATGTTGATGTTAATATTATAGGATTTGAAGTCATTTTATTTTTCCCACGATTTCATTACTACATGTGTATTAGTATCAATGATTCCTTCAATCAAGTCAATTTTCTCTGAAAAAATATTATACAATTCTTCAGACGTTTCTGTTTCGATTTCTGCGATAGCATCATAAACACCAGTTAAAGACATTAATTTTCTAATCTGGGGGATTGCTTTCAACTTCTCAATTACCGTCGTCATTGAATTTACTTTAAGTTTGCAAAAAATAACGGCTTTTATAGTCATGATTTTGACACCATTTTTTTAAATTGATAATTTATTTATCTTGGATATGAAAAGTATCTTTATTTTTTTAATTTCGTCAAATTTTCTCAATTGTTCATTAAGATAATAAAGGTCTTTAATGGAACTTTTTTTAACTGTTACCAACATTTTTTGATTTCCAACTAATATATCTACATGATTAATTCCATTATACTTGAGTAATTTTAATGGAAGGTCTTTGATTACCCCCATTTCTATTTTTAAGAGTAAAAATGCATTCACCTTGACATTATTTTCATGAACATATCTTAGGATGATAGAGAGGACAAGAATAAATATCGTAATCATTAGAAAAGATAATGGAAAATATTCATTGATAAGTAACACTCCAAATAAAAGTGCTGTAGAAGGCTCAATTATCGTTAAAATACTACTCCATTGATTATAAGTGAGGTTATATGGACTCCAATTTACATAAGCAATGGATATTAATAAATAAGGAAAAATTGTTGAAAATATGTTAATAAAAAGTACTTCCCATCGAAAATAAAGAGAAATATTTAGAAATTCTTGAAAAAAACATGTAATTTCTTTGGTTAAAATGGGTTCAATAGGAATGAGGAGAAAAATGAGGTTAAAAATGAACATGAATCCAATTCCTATTAAAAACATGAAGGATAATTTGAGCAATAATCTAATAGCTTTGTAATTCTTGTTGTCATTGATTATTTTTAATTCATCACGAGAATATGAATCCTTGTTAATAAAAAGATGAAAAAACGTGATGGCTATGGTAAAAATAACCATGTAAGCTAAACCGGTAACTGAAAACATGATTGATTCTACCATTTTAACAAATATTATTATTCCTATTGAGAAAAATAACATCGTGATGTATAGTATTTTAAAAATATCAAATTCTTCAGATCTCCCGTGTTGATATATAGCAACTATGATGTTAAAAAGGATAAACCCAACCATTACAAATCCAATAGAAGTTGATTTTAATGCTAAAAAATAGAAGATAATTTGTATGATTATCCCAAAGAATCCCAATATCGCAAAATAGTAGACATTTTTCATGTTAAGAAAGTTATGGTTTCTCTCCTTAATTAATTCCATTAAAATGGTGAATGGAATTTTTTTATTTGAAGTGAAGGTGTTGTTATAATAAATCAGTACTAATGCAAGAACTAAAAATAAAACTCCACAGGTAAAAAATCTTAAAAAAATTACAGTTATGACTGAAACGATGTTAAACAATCCTGAAACTATTATGGGAATAAAACCCCACAAGATATTCGCGACTAGCACGTATATAATATGTTTATCCTTAATGAAAA
>DXJM01000025.1 GCA_019057355.1 Promethearchaeota archaeon
GTATTTGTTTATTTATAAATAATTCATATTAATCTACAGATCTTCTTAGATTTTAGAATGATGAAACAGTGCCAAAAAATAACTCTATATATTATGCAATTATTTTTAAACGCTAATAAAAATCTTAGAGAGGGTATCTAAACCCCCATTTAGAAGAAACGGGCGTGATCGTGATCATTAGTATGAAGGGATCTTTGATTTTGAAGCATGCACCTAGAGTAGGAGGGTATTTCCTCCAGGTGGTTTAAATTGGCAAGTGATCTGTGGTGGTTTCCTCGCGCACGCCGTCCGAAAGAAACGACCCACTAACACCGCATCTTCATAAGGTTTTTCTAATCACTTCCAAAGCCTATGCTGATTGTCCAGCACCCACTTATATGGTGTCCATTATATTTAATCAGAATTAATGATTAAAAGCGCATTTATTTTTCTAAATCGCCTGCTATTGTCCAATTTCTCACTGTAATTAAAATGAGTTAAAAATAAAAAAAAGATTGATGAATGCTTATTTTTCTATCAACATCAAGATAAAAGATATCAAGACGAGTGTTCCTCCAATACCCGGAACCCACCCGTACAAAATAAAGCCAAGTATTAAGACCATCCACCATTCATATGGAATGAATCTAATCTTATCATAAATCGATAAGAGTAAAAGATTTACTACAACTATTGCTATAATGCCATCCCAATATCGTGAAAGTAAGATAGGGAGTGTTATAAAGAGAATAAAAGCTTCGATGATAGCAAAGAAGGCACCTACTAATCCAAGTAATTTAGAAGGTTTCATAATTTCTTTATATTTAGTTTGCTCCAATATCGCGGCGATTATTGTCAAAGTGCCTCCAAGTAGAGAGCTAAACACCAGGGTTAGAATATTTTCTGATTGTAAAACAAGGAAACTTGCCGTAGCCGAAAGAATTTCAAAAACTATTATTAAAATAGCCATGCATAGTAATACAAAAGGATTATAATATTTCTCAATGAGTTCAATTTTTTTTAGTGTTGCCGTCCCAAATCCAATTGTGCCAATCATCAATATTAAGATAATCCCAAGGATATATAGTATGATCCCACAGAATATACCTAATCCATTTACGGGTGTTGCATTGATACCGTACGTCCAAAAGGCTTCATTACCTTGTAGAATGATGGATAACGCAGCAATTAGTAAGACTACTTTTGAGGCTCCTTCTGGACCAATGAATTTTAGAATTGGTCCTCCACTTGAGATTTTTGGTTTTATTCCTCTTGCTGATTTTTCATTTATTGTTCTTTCTTCAGCCATATTTTTTGACCTTTTTATTTATTGGGGTTTTTCAATATTATTTCAATTAATGCTTGATAATATACCTTATAAGATTAATTATAAGAGTACTATGGAAGGATTGAATCACGATCTATTTTTTCCATAAAATCATGAGATAAAAAAAGGGGAACCGATACCATTGCATTGGTTAGTCATCTTGCGACGAGTATTTATTCGCAAAAGTCATTCTATTCGGTTTTTTTTTCGCTTTTTCCTTTAAAAGGGTTATTACCTATTTTTTCAATAATACCTGATATTCTTATCGATTCATTTTGGAATTTCTGACCTTCTGCTGCGCTACAGTGGATCATTTGTATTCTTTCGGGAGAAATGCCCGTTGTTTTCAGAATCTCCTTGACATATTCGATATTTCTTTCTGCAACAAGATTACCCGTTTCATAATCACATTCACCAGGATATCATCCAGCAATCATTACACCATCAGCACCGTTTCCAATGGCTCTCATCATGAGGCTAGGAGTGACTCTTCCCGTGCAATTTATTCTAATCGGCCTTATTGTCGTTGGATATTGTGCACGTATGGTTCCTGCCATATCTGCTCCACCGTAACCTCATTTCCAGCATAAAAAGGATAAGATTTTAGTATCGTGTTTAGAATCATAATTCATCTCTTAATACCTCGCTAACATGCAACAACAAAAAATCGGATTTTTTTTTTGAAGTTATAAGTATCTACCAATGCATGTCATTTATTTTTCTTTTTTGTATGTTTCCACCTAATTTTAATTTTAAAACTAATAATATTGTAAATCCGTGAAATTTTATAAAATTGGCTAAATTTTAAATTAAGATTATTTCATATTTATTGTATCAAATAAAAAAGAAGATTTTTTAAAATACGTGATAGACTTGTTATTTCAACTTTTTGGTGCTCCTGAAGAATTGGTTCCTTTAATATATGCGGGAATTGTATTTAGTCTAATGATTGGATCGTGGATCCCCATCTTAAAAATAGGGTTAGTCATCACCAAAGCCGAAGTGAAAAGAGAATTTAAATGGGTTATAGCAAGCGCATGCATTCAAGCGGGAGCGGTATTTTTCATCATGGTTCCCATATTTTTAACGAGTTTTACTGGTGGCATGAAGGAGGGACCTGATATTGGCTTGATAATAGGATTAATGTGTTTAGGGTTATTTATAGATCTTAACATCATTAACGTGTTTCACAGGATAGGCATGAAGCGAGCATTATTCATATTTATTTTAGAAATAATCCCTGTTATAATAATAATGAGCTTCATGTTCGCGGATATTGGTGGACATTAATGAGATTCCTGATAACTAAACACGATGAACAAAAGAATCGAAAATTATAATCCTATTTTTTTATTTATAGTCTTGCTCATTGTTAAAATTTCTTGTCTAGCAGCTTTTCCAAATTGGTCTTCAGCATAGTTTTTCTTTTTATACGCATAAATGATCCCTCTAGATGAATTTACGATGGCACCTAATCCATTCTTGTTAAAACCATGCTTAACATCATTAGCGCTTGCTCCTTGAGCACCATATCCGGGAATAAGAATGAATGAGTTCTTTACAATATTGCGAATAACCTTTAATTCCTTAGGAAATGTAGCACCTACAACGACTCCTAAATTCTGATATCCCGAACATCTTGGCAATTCTTCACCCCAATTTTCAATTAATCTTGCCATTTTAATGTAATTTCTTTCCAATTTCACGGAGTTCAATTCAATTTCAACACGATCTTCAGGAACATTTTCTACCTTAACGCTAAACAAGTTTTGGAAGTCTCGAGAACTCGAATTTGAGGTTTTAACAAGTATAAATATTCCTCTTTCTTGATACTTTAGAAAAGGGACTATGCTTTCCAGACCCAAATATGCATTCAAGGTGCAAGCATCTGCGTTATAGACGTCATACATTGAATAAGCATATGCTTCAGAGGTTGACCCGATATCATTTCTTTTTGAATCAAGTAGTACCAACACGTCATTTTTATGTGCATGCTTAATTGTTTCTTTTAGGGCATCGAAAGCTTCATATTTCTCATAGAATGCAATTTGAGGCTTGATGATGGGAATGAGATCACACGTGTTTTCAATCAAGGTTTTATTAAATTCTAAAATAATATCATTAGGATCTTGATATTCATGAATGAGATATTTTGGGATTTGACCCTCATTATCCATTCGAGGATCCAACCCCATGCACACGACGCTTTTCTTTTCTCTTATTTGATTGATTAAATTTTCAATAAAAATGATTTATCATCAGATATTTTATTTTTATTATTATTTTTTTTGGTTA
>DXJM01000299.1 GCA_019057355.1 Promethearchaeota archaeon
ACATGCGCGAACGCGGCGAAGGATCCATCGTGCTCGTCGTCGGCAACGACGGGCTCAAACCGTCCTACTGGGAGATGACCGCGGGCGCGGCGAACGCGGCCGACATCAACTTCGCCTCGTCCGTGGCCGAGCAGTACGGCCCCCGAGGCGTCCGGTGCAACACCGTCAACCCCGGGCCGGTCAACACCGACCGCTGGTCCGGGCTGGAGGCAAAGAGGATTTATCCCTTAATTTCATATAATTTGTGAAATCTAATGAGTAAAAAAAGCATAATAGACCAAGAATTTGTTTTAACTGGTCAATACTTAGGAGTTATTGAAGAATTTCTTCCCAGCAAGAACTCAACATATATCAAGAATGGAGAGATTTATGCATCAAAAACAGGAATAGCGTGCATTGACCATAAAAAACGTGAAGTTGAAATAAGAGATTTTAACGAAAGTGAGAGAAAAGTTGTCATTATTGGTGATATTGTCATTGGCGATATATTATTTGTAAGAAAATATTCAGTTGGAATTTTATTTTACACTATCAATGAAAAAATGCACTTCAATAGTTCTTACATGGGAAATATCCACGTGAGCGAAATTTCTAATAGATATGTCGAAAAAATTCAAGACGCCTTTCAAATCACCGATATTATAAGAGCTAAAGTAATAGGTAAGGAATTTACAGAATTTAAATTGAGCACCGTAGGTAAAAACCTTGGTGTGATCCACGCGGATTGTATCACATGTGGAACAAGTCTTGAAAAAAAAGGTGTGGACAAGCTTGAATGTCCAATGTGTGGAAATATTGAAAATCGTAAATTATCAGACGATTATAGAAATGTAAAGACCAAATTATTACTATAAATTCATTTTTTTACTTTAAATAACAATATATTAACATGCGATAATTTTAAGAAATAAACAGGTTTTTGAAGTGCCCGGAAAGAAGATGATCGTGCGGTTTTATAATAATAGTGGTGAACTTCAGAACACGGTCAAGTTCCTTGAAAATATTCAAAAAAAAATTAATTACATCAATTTGACCGTCGAAGTCGAAGGAAAATTAATTAAGGTTTTTCTATATGGAACAAAGGATCTTCAATATTTAGCCAGGGAAAGATTATACGAGTTAGCAAGACAATTTTTCTAATTCACACGCTTTTGAATTTTTCCCATTCATGGATTCTTTCGAGAGTTTTCACGTATAACGCCCTTACCTCGTTAAGATCCGATGTTTTTAAAACAAAAAGATTAAACTTTTTCAACAATGAACTAAAGTTTGGATATTCCTCTGGATTCGACATCGTTAAAAAAGCACAATTTATAGCATTCATGATATTTGATGCATCATTACTGATATGAGTGGTTATTGCTTCTTTTCCCGCTTCCATAATTTCTTCTGCCACTTTAGAATACATGTCTTCAATTATAGTCAGTTCTTTTAGGTTTTTTTTAACCGTTTGCGTCATTAATTGTTTTCTTTCATGAATTCCATTTAAAAATGCAGACTTGGGTTGACTTTTTTCAATCACGTCTATTTTCTCTATTTTTTCTATTAAATGATCTAATTTAGGTTCAGCATCACTCGCCATCTTAGCATTGATCGACTGGTGGTCATCTGCTGGCAATACATTGTCGACTTCATTAATGCTTTCAGATATTACATCCTTAGACATTTTTTCAAAAATATTTATAGGTTCCACGTTCTCAAATAACTCTCTTATCAATGGAGATGACTCTGGATTAATATCCATTACGTCTGCAATAATCCTGATCATTTTGTTTCTATTTTCCTTGCGGTTAGCAACCATTGGATACGTTTTCAATTTAAAAAAATTTTCAATCGATTCGATTGTTAAAGCACCACGTAAGTCTTGCTTGTTCCCTATGATTGCTACTCGAGCATTAGGAGTCTCACTTTGTATTAAATCAATGAAAAACTTGCTTTTATCAAGATTATCTTGTGTCGAGTCAGTAACTATCAAGACAGCATGACTACCCCTAAGAAATCCCTTCCATAAATACTTGAATTCGTCTTGGCCTGCAAAATCGAATAATTTGAAGTTGAGCTTTCCGATTTGAATGGTTGCAACATCTCCAGAAATAGTTGGGATGTGTTGAAGCGGTAATTGATCTAACTTGATGAGTGATTTTATAGTTGTTTTTCCTACTCCCGCAAAACCGACAACAGCAATTTTCGTGGGAATATTTTGATGCATGTAATCAATAATCGGATCTAATTTGGAGAATTCCTTGGTATCTAATTTCTTTTTAAGTATTTCGAGTTGGAACATTTTTACAAATTTATTTTTAAAATTAACGAGCTCAGGCCTTACATACCTGAAAAAGTCATCCATCAAGCCCGTGACAAAAATAAATATTAACTCGGAGTCAATATCTATGAGATATGCGATTCTATATTTCAAATAATCGAAATATCCGATAAGCTTTGCTAATTTTTTTTTTGTTTCAGCTTGGATCTTGAAGGAAAAATCCTCCATTTCAGAATTTGTCAATGCGTTCCCAAAGGTCCTAAAATATATGACTTCGTTTCTACTTATAATGAAAACCTGTCTGAGCATTAGATAAAATACCGAATCTTTCTTTTATATAACGAATAAATAAAAGATTTGGCTTATAAATTTCTGCATAAAATAGAAATAAGATTCTAAAAAAATAAAGATAATAAAAAAAAAGATATTTACTTAGGTTTACTTGATTTTGACTTTTTCTCTTTTTTTGCAGCTTTTTTGGCGGATCTCGTGGTATAATATGCATCTTGAAGGACTTTAACATACTCAATTAAGACTCTATTAGCTTTTGACTTTTGCTCGTATTCGGATTTTATGACTTGAAATTGATATTTAGGAAACATGAGATCGATGTAAAAATCGCCGATAAGACCGTAATATTCGACATTTTGTTCATCCCGAAATACATGGACCATTTGTAGCCCCCACAAGTGTTTCAGAACATCATCAATATCTTCAACGCCTTTCTTTTTAAGTTTCTCAAGGTCGTTCTTCGTGACTATGGCAGTTCTTAGCAAGCGAAGCGTTTCATACACTTGAGGATTGTTGAATATCTCTATGATGTTCAGGTTATCTTCATCTGAAGGTCGATAATTCGTGAAGAATTTCTTCGACTCGGTCTTATAATCCTGGACTAAAGCCTCTGGTAAGCCCTTTTCTGCGGGATTTGTCAATAGCTTTAAAGGAGGGATGCGCAACATCACGATATCATTGATTAAAAAGACTAATTCCGAAAGCATTCCTTTTACAGAAGCTTCCTTGATAATTTCACGTTTCACTAAATCAATTATGACACCATCGATATCAACAAACCCTTCCTTGAATTTATCCTTCAACCAAATCATCAACTCTGATTTCGAGACAACGCCTTCTTCTCTCAAGCGCTTTATAATTTTTTGCTTTATCTCATCTTGATACGTGAGCGCTAGTTGCTGTTCAATGTTTAATGATGGATAGACCGCCAAACGCCGGTAAAGGTCGGGTAACATCTTGTCCACCGCATCTTCCTCTAAAGCTTGCAATATTGATCTTGCCGCATCTGATAATCCACCTTCGTACGCGTCCGGATCTTCATCCAAATTCATTAATAAGAGAATATAATACCCTTTATCTGGTCCCGTATAGTAAGAGGCTATGTTTAATGAACCTACCATAAGACTGATGATTCCCATATCTCCACTATATTCATGCGTGCTATACACCTGCATCAACGTTTGATCCGTTACATTGATTTCTAATGGGTACCTGTGCTCTATGACATTTCCAACGAGATCGTCCCATCGCATTATTAATATTCCAATTGGCATTACTCTGCACCTCCTTTGGCATCTTTTAGCTTTTCTCCAGGTAGAGTTTTCACTTTCTTTCCTTTTCCTACACCCATTATCTCGAAAAGGGATAGATCGTGGATTTTCCAGTTATCTGCAAACTTTTTGGCAATGAATGCTTCTTTTGTAGGATACATCAACGAATCAGAGATGGTATCCTCAGATGATATGGCTTTTATCAGGTTCTTAGATTTCTTGATGAATTTCGGTATCCGACGCACTTGGATGACCCGATATGCAACGATGCCCGAAACGACAGCAACTGCTCCAATGATGATTATCAGGAAATAGAACAAGGGCATTCCTGGAAATAGTTCCATTAATGCAACATTTATCGTTATTGATTGTTCAATGGTGGTGTAATTTTCACGTTCAATCCTGATAACAGCTCCGTATAGTTGGGGAGTTACTAACACGCCTCCGGGAATATTGGTAAGCAATGTTCTATAACACCCGTCTCCTAGATGGGTAAAATTAAATGTCTGTCCTAAAAAGGTTATTGTCATCATTCCGGGAGATATATCGTCAATGATTTCACCAGATAAGGCATCTTTCAGGCAGATCTTAATTTCAAGACCTCCAGGAACACCAGAAACCGCGGAATAAAAGGGCAAGGCGGTTGATGAGAAATCTCGTTTATTGATGTTCAAATTAATTGTTGCTCTTTTTAATTCATAATTAGTCTTTTTTATTGATATTTCAAAAACGTATCGTCCTACCTCTAAAGCAGCGGTATTAAAATCCAGTGAATACATTCCTTCTCCTTCAGGATCTAAATTACCAGAACCCTCATCTGCTTTTACCCCATCAATAAATTTCCACCAATCATATTGAACTATATCCGCACCTTCAATCCCCTTTCCACTAATAGCTTCCGTGTAAAACAAATCAAAGACTTCGGTTTCACCTAAATACACGTTCGATTCGTATTGAAAAGTAATTTCAGAATTGTTCAATTTAGCACTAATATCTAATATTACTACTCGCTGTTCATGACCGCGAGTTTGATAATTCTGCTTGCTTGCTGAAATTTGAATGTAATATTGGCCCGTTTCTGGAAAATTCGTAGTATTTATGGAAAGCGTATACGTGCCTCCCCCTACATATGGTAATGAAGTACCGTAGATATATCCATACCCTACGACATAATACGATAATGATGCTTCAGGGATAGCCGTCCAGATTCCCGAGCTGTTATATTCGTATGTTATATTGAAAGAAAGCATTTCTAAATAATTTGCGTTCGAGTAAAGTTCATTCGCAGATATTCGCGTTTGGTATGGCTGAAGATTAATGGCTAATGTATCATTTTCCGTCCCATCAGCTCCGATGATCTCAGCAATATAATCAATTCCCGCTTTCCAAGCTTGTCCTCCGGTTTCTATGGGATCTGAGGTGTCCATCGTCAAGGTATAAATTCCACTTCCATTATATTCAAATGCAATTGGATTTATATTGACTTTGGTCGTTAAAATCTTTAAATTCATAATGATACCTCCTTCTACTGGACCACTCGTACCGTCAGAACCAGCATAGCTATAATTAGCAACGATGGTGAATGAATCTTCAATATCCACGTTAATATAATCCACGTAATTATAATCAATATCATAGAGAGTTATCGATGAGATATAGGTTACAGCCTCACCCTCTCCCTTTGTGGCATTGACCTCATACCAGGTGTAATTGTTGAAATACAATTTAAGAGTCGCGGAATCCATGTTGGGTATTTCATTTTCAGCTTGAAGATTAAGTTCCCAACCTTCATACCAAAAAATTGAAACTGATACATAACCATCAAGCGTTGCATTCTGCCAGCGAAACATTACTGCGCCCGTTTCATTCGTATACTTATACCCTATAAGCATTTCTTCCTCCAAACCGTCACGGCTATAGGTGAAATTAAAACGAGCATTATTCAGGGGACTTACCCATTCACCATCAACTATTCTTGAACAATTAAGGTGAATTGAAGTCATGTTAACTCTCGAGAAATTCGCAATAAATGTTTTGGTAAATGGGTTAGATTCAGCTGCTAAATCATCAATAGGTATAACATTTGCGATTTCGATTGTTTTTCCAAAATCGGTATAGGAAGCATTCACCGTATAAGTCCCATTCATGATATCTTGAAATAGAGCATTCCCCGATGTATCCGTAGAACGAGTATCAATAATAGATCCTGTTTCGTTGATAAGATCAATTGTCACTCCGGGGACAAGAGTATCGTCGTGATCTGTAACGTACACGGCAATATTATACCTAAGGTCTTGAGGATTATATATGTACTGGTTCGTTTGAGTTTTTAAGGATATTGAAACATCATCAAAATAACTTTTAATTTCATTCATATCTGATCCATAATCACCATAATATATCGAATCTATAAATTCCCAGAATTTGATTGTTAATTTTTTACTACTCCAATCGCCCCCTGCATTAGAAAAGTCATGATTCGCCCCAGCAGCGAATTCCACGATATTTGATGCATAAGAAAGAGTTCCATTAAAATAATTCATCGTTGCGCCTCCAATAACGGTCCAATCTTGGAGGAATATCCCAAAAGCATCATCATTGTCATTAGGCTCGCAATAAATGACGATAAAATCTTCTGGTTCCACCACGTTAGAGGGATCGGATAAATCTTGATAATAATTTCCTTCATACACGTAATAACTCCCTGAACTTACTGTATTGCTAACATCATAATAGGAATTTAACGGTATCATGGGACCGTTAGTAATACCATATCCCGTTTGTTCATAAAGATTTTGAAAGTATATCGTTCGTTGAATGTTCCACAAATTATAGTCCCAATAAAACGTGACAATATCACTCGTCCACATATTTCCAATAGCATTCCAAATGATATTATATTGAGAAAATACATCTCCAACCTCAACATCTTGAATTGAACTTATAGTTGAAGTATGTACTATTTCAGGATTACTGGAATACTTATATGTCGTATCAAGTGAAGTTTCATCAAGATTAGAACTGTAAAATTGAACTTCGTCAACTTTTCCATTAAAATATCTTCCACCATTTAAACTCCCTCCAATCTGGAAAGAAGTAGTGTCACTTCGCATTTGATTTCCACTATCCCAGTTGCTGGTATATTGCCAAGTGTCGTCAACGCATACGCCGACACTTCCCAAGCCTCCATTACGTCCAGGTGTAAGGTCTACCCTTATAGCTATGAAATGCCAATTACCTTCGGTAATTTGATCAAGAAGATCAAATGTGTAATATACAGTAGGACCATATTGAGTTCTAAAATAAAGCATTATATATCCACTTGTTGAAATTCCGATCTCAAACGTGTATCTAGAAGCAGATCCCCCTGTAGTCTTAGTATGTGCCATAAAAGGATTTTGAATGCCTTTACCAGTAGTTTGAGCGGTTAATGTAGTTGGATTCACCCAACACGCCATCGACCACTTGACCGTGCCCGTATTAAATGGAGCCCCTGTTCCGGCTAGTGCATCTGAAAATCGAACCATGTCATTAGAAGTGCCTCTGAAATTGAAAGCACCATTAGTCACTCCTAGAACAGTCAGATCTGAAATTGATGAAGTAACGGTTCCCTCAATAATAGTTCCTGCATAATTATGTGCTGATACTGTAGTTCCTGAAGTCTCGTCTAAATGCGCTGAAAACACCAAGCTTGAGAGCGCCTCTTTTGTTTCTATTCTTTCTGGTGCAAGCGATTTAGCAGCATGGTAATTGGCCGTGCTCCATCCGCTGCCCGTTCCTTTCACGAGGGTGCTTGCTGCTTCACCTACTTTTAGAATAAGTTTATAATCATTGACATCCGGGATCAAATCTTCTCTTTTAACTTCTACATTTAAAGTACCTCCCATATTTGTTGACTCGAATCCCGTTTCATAAGAGTAGGAAGTGTCTATTCCATCTCCACTTACGTGGTAATACAGGAAGAAAGTAGAGTTGCTGTTTTGCGAAACGTTGGCAATGAATACCACATTGAAGCTTGTATAGTACGTTGCCCCGGTGGTATTATATAGCTGGATGGGTATCGGATCGCTCCAAACTTCAGAGCCACCATCATAGCGAACTAATCTTTCAGTACCTTTATAAAAGCTATTCGCTTCAAAAGTCAAGTATATATCTACGGGTTCGTATCTATTAAAAACTTCATTATTTTCTATTTCAATACCGATTCGCCTTGACCATGTATCATTCCACCAGGAAATTCCTGGTGATAGTTGCGAATCAACTTGATATGCATCACTTGGTTGCAATGATATCCCATTATCATTGTCAGGATTAGTAATATCATCATGTAAATCTTGATTTAAGGAATTTACTCCGAAATTCATGAAGTACATGGGAAATAGCGTGCCAAAAGTAAATAGTAGCAAAACTGTCGTAGTTTTTAGTAAATGTTTTTTAGTATTTTTCATGTCAAATTTTCCTCTTTTTTCATGTAAAAAAAGTTTTTTTAAAAGATTATAGAACTAGTTATTGAAGTTATTTTTAAATTTTTGTAAGAAAATTAATTATCATGTGCCTATTCTTCATTTATCACTGTAAAAAGTCCATGATTTTTAGATATAAGAATAAAGGAGCTTCCGTAAATACCACCGTGAATAAAATACCCATTACAAGCTAAAACATAGATTTTAAACCTTTTTTTAAGGATTGATGGTGAAAATTCTTTTTTATTTATAAAAAATCCTTCCTCATCGAACCATAAAAAATTTAATTCATGATATATTGAATTACTTATCATGGCAAAGAAAAAGAATGTGGAACCTCAAGAAGAGAAAGATAATGATATTTCCGATCTCGAAGATGACTCTTTTGATGACCTGGATGATGATAGCTTGTTCCCAGAAATTCAAAAAAAAGGAGAAAGCAAGCCAAAAGAACCAGTTCCCGAGCCAATAGGAGGGGATTTTGAAGGTGTAGATGAATTTGAAGAAGTCTTTGATGATGAACTTGAACCTCTCATTCTTGATTATAAATACATCAAGCCAAGCATCATTAAAACCGAAAGTGAAAATGATTATGAATTAATTGTCGAAGGGCAATCGCACGGATTTTGTAACATCTTTGTAAAGCACTTATTGGAGATAAAAGGAGTAAATGCCGCTGCTTATAAAATTACTAAAATTGATCCGCCAAAAATTTTTATAAGGATTGAAAATGGTCATGATATAAAGAAAATCATTCAGAATTGTATCAATTCTCTCAGGGAGAATGTAAAAACAGTTGAACAAGTTTTTAAAAAATTAATGTAAAATTGGTTCTTCATTATTCGGATAATTTTTAATTTCCCTTCATGATTTAAATCTTTATTCACCTCTCTTTATTTTCCCGACAGATTTCAAATAATGCGTCACCATCACGATATTATTCTCAAGGATG
>DXJM01000300.1 GCA_019057355.1 Promethearchaeota archaeon
AATTTTTCCAAAGTTGATACCAACTTTTGGGCTTTTGTAATATCCTCGGATTCTCCAGATAGAAGTATTGAATTACGAAATAATGCGATTTTTACAGTAACGCTTACCTCATCCCCAATAATCTTTATTTCATTCAAAATATCATGGTATTTAAACCCATTTTCTTCAACTACCGTTCTTAACAAAATATGAAAGTCATCGATTAAATCGGGTGAAATAGGAACGGATTTATTTAGCTTCTTCCCCTTTGGAAACCCTCTTGTTAAAGAACTGATTAAATCTTCTTGAAGGCTCATTATTTCAAGAATTTTCAGCAAAATAAAATTTCCATCACTTATAGGAGCTAATTGAGGAAAATAAAATTTTAAAGTATCTGCCGCAGCAAAACAAGCTCTTTCTTCCCTAATTTGTCTTGATATCTCTCCAGGATAGTTTTCTACAGTTTTTATAGGATATCCACTTTCTTCAATATATTTCTTTGCAATAGGGGAGATCGATGGCGTGGTGATAATTACATTTGATTTAGATTTGATAATTCGCTCGTCAAATGATACAAAAAGCATCAGCATATCTTCAAAGCTAATTTCCAAACCATTCTCATCGATAACAAGTATCCTGGATCCATCAACATCAAAACAAACTCCAAGATGACTATTTGATGCTTTTACTATATCCGCGACATTTCTAATGGTATTGATGCTTGGAATAGGCGTTTTACTTCTTTGCCTGTAATGAGTATTTAGAGCGATGATTTCTACCCCAATTTCATTGATCAAAATAGGTGTTATCTTTCCCGTTGGAGAGTATGAACAATCCACGACGATTTTCAAGTTAGATCGTTTAATTTTTTTTTTATTAACAAATTGTTCCAACGATTTGATATAAACATCACTTGTTTGAGGAATTGCATTGATCTGTCCAATGTTTCTCGGATCCACCCTTCTCACGTCTTTGGGATTTGAATTTATTATTTTTTCGATTTCCATTTTATTTATTTCAATTCCCCCAGCATCTACTAATCTCACGTATATCCCCTCAGAAGAATGCCCTCCTGAAAAGAATACACCGCCACTTGCTCCAAATCTACGAATGGTAAATTGCATCATTGGAAACGTGCAATCCGAAAGATTTAATATATTTACTCCTGCGGACATGACTCCTGCTGTAAGCGCTCTTTTTAACATGCGGCTATCATTATGATAATCTCTCCCCATTACAATAGATTCCCCTTCTTTGAATAAACTTCCAAAAACGGTTCCTAATGAACATGCGATCTCCGGGGTAAATACGGTATTTGCTTTAGCTAGTATCCTTCCATTATATACTAATTGATGTGAATTCTGAATCATATGCTAAAATACCTTTTTTTATGTCATATTTTTACATGAATAGCAATCATTTAATATTTCACATAGGATCATGGTATATATTTATTTATATTGTTTACTCTATTATAAAAATAATTTTAGTATTAAATTTATAGGTCCATGTTTTTTAAAACAAGATGGTTTATAGTAATTTATGAATGATAAAACAATCGGATCATTTTCCCTCGTCCTTCATTCACACTTACCTTGGGTGATTAATCACGGTATTTGGCCTCATGGCACGTCATGGGTTAACGAAGCCGCTGCTGAAACTTACTTACCCCTCTTAATGGAGCTTTACAAGTTAATTGATGATGGTTATCACCCTAAATTGACTATTGGGTTAACACCTGTATTATGTGAAATGTTAAGAAATTCTTCATTCTTGGATGGTTTTGTTGGCTATTTAAATGAAAAAGTTAGCGCAGCCTTACATGATTATGATGATTTCACTAATAACTTGTATGAGGAAGGGAGGATTAGGCTAACTAAATGGTGGGAAGAATATTATGAGAGAATGAGAGATCTATTTATACATAGATTCAATCGAGATATCCTTGGTGCCTTTAAAAAATTACAGGACGATGGATTATTAGATATTATAACCTGTAGCGCAACTCATGGATATAGTCCCTTGCTATCTAAAGATACATCTATTGATGGACAATTTAAAACAGGCGTGGATAATTATAAAAAACATTTTGGAAGGGCACCTACGGGCGTGTGGCTTCCTGAATGTGCATATCGACCGGGATATAGATGGAAAAATCCCATAACAAAGGAAGAATATAAACGACCAGGAGTCGAATACTTTCTAGCTAAGAATGGCTTGAAATACTTTTTTATCGATACTGCAATGCTATTGGGGGGCAAATCGCAGGGAGTTTATGCCGCTCGATTTCCGCTTTTAAAAGAATTGTGGAAACAATTTGCCTCTCAATATGAAGAAATTCCAACATCTTTTGAGAAGTCACAATATGAACCATATTTAGTATCTACGGATTCATCAACTCCAAGTCCCGTAGGATTCTTTACCAGGGATGAAAAGACCGGGATTGTCGTTTGGAGTGGGGAACATGGATACCCCGGATGTGCAGAATACTTAGACTTCCATAAAAAGCATTATCCTGGAGGATTAAGATATTGGAAGGTAACTGGACCAAAGATCGACTTAGGCGCAAAAATGTTATATTGGCCAGATGATGTACCCCGGAAATTAGATGAAAATGCCGGTCATTATATTAATCTAATAAAGGACATACTTAATGATTATCGTAATAAATTCGGAAAAAATGGAATAATCGTAGCCCCTTATGATTGTGAACTTTTTGGTCACTGGTGGTTTGAAGGTAATTGGTGGCTATCACGAGTATTACGCTGGCTTGAAGATGATCCTGAAATAGATTTAACGAACACACGGTTATATTTGGAGCAAAATCCTCCAAATAGAGTCGTATCCCCTATTGAAGGAAGCTGGGGGCAAGGCAGTGGACACTGGGTGTGGCTCAATGAATGGGTAGTATGGATTTGGCGTGAAATTTACGATGTAGAGCATAAAACAGAGGAACTCTTGAGCAAGTTTAAAGAGAGAATAAATAATGATGCAATTTTAACAAGAATATTGAAACAAATGGTGAGAGAATCATTACTTCTTCAAAGTAGCGACTGGCCTTTTCTCATGACAACATGGAGTGCAAGAGATTACGCAGAAAATAGGGTTGCTCTTCATTTTGAAAATTTTAATCGGTTATATAGAATGGCAACAAAGTACGGAAATGGAGAGTATGTTGATGAGGGTGAATGGAATTTTTTAGGGTTAATTGAAGCCAATGATAATCTTTTTGAAGAAATAGACCTAATGCCTTTTATTCCTAAGTGAAAAGGCAATGATTAATCAAAACTCTCTCTACAACCTTTAAATATCAATTTTTTATGTTTTGAACTCTATTTTCAGCATGATGATAAGCTTCAATATCGTGAGCTATTACTCAGATCATTTCACCTAATTCTAGGGTTCGATCTATTATTTGGGAATTATCGATTACTTTACAGAAAGGTGGGATTATTGCCTTTCTCAGAAGGACGTTTGCTCCTATTTCACAATTATTGCATATAATTGATTCCTCAATATATGAACCCGATCCGATATTAACGTCATCCCAAATAACACTCTTTTCAATAACAGTATCTTGTCCGATAATAACATTGCTGCCGATAGATGTTAGACTTTTAATCTTGATCCTGTTATGCAATCGTACATTTTCTCCAAAACATGTTGGCCTTTCTATTGTAATATCCTGACCAGAGTCTATTATCCCCATTACAAAAATATCATCATATTCCTTACCATTAGGAGTAATCGGCCATGCATATTTTCTTAGTAGATCCCAATTTGCCCACATGTACGTCTTGTTATTGCCACAATCGAGCCAATAATAATTTTTTACAAATCCATAGAGATCATATTCATTTTCAAGAAGGTAAGGAAATACTTCTCCTCCAAAATCTATGATATTTGGATTTTGTAAGAGGATATCATTAATACTCTTATTAAAAGTATAAATACCTGTGTTTGCAATATTTGTATGCAAAAAAAGATCAGCTCTTTGAGCCATGCTGCTCAAATAAAGCTCCATGGGTCCTGGTTTTTCTAAAAAAAGATATATCTTTCTATTCTTGTCCAACAATACAATTCCATATTGAGAAGTGTGACTTTCTACGGTCTTCATTGAAATAGTTGCTAGTCCCCCTTTTTCGGAATGGAATTTCATGAAATTTTCCATAGGCAGGTTTGTAACTATGTCCGCCATTGATACGACTACTTTCTCTGAGTCTACATGGTCAATGAGCATTCTATAAGCGTCTGCAGTACCCTTACTATCATTTATTGACCATTCCAATTCGATATCCCCTAAAACATCAGGGGTCCATACTTGCTTTAGATATGCCCCTAATTTTTCGCCCATAAATGCTAACGCTAATGTTATATGTTTAATATCAGCATATATTAAATGTGCGATGGCATAATCCACCATGGGTTTATTAGTTACTTTCACTAAAGGTTTTGGAACCTGAGATGTGAGAGGAATTAATCTTGAACT
>DXJM01000301.1 GCA_019057355.1 Promethearchaeota archaeon
ATGCTGTAAATAATATGTTAAGAATCATAGTTTTTCACTAAAAATGAGTATTTCATGGTTGTATTTATCAGATTGTATTATAAATTATAAAATATTTATAACGACGGGTATAATTTCTTGTATTAAAATCTTCTTCTTGTTAGAAGAATCTTTAAACTTATTTTATTTGGATATTAGAAATAATAATTTGAGAAAAAATATATGACATTATAAATAGTTCCCTTGATTTGGAATTATATTAAAATTTTATAGAATCGAGTTTGAATTTTTTGTCTTCAAGTGCCCTTGATCCGCGGTTTCCCTGCTTCTTTTAATCTCCTATATTCGCCTTCTGCAATATCTTTCTTTTTTTGGATCTTTTCTTTAATTGATAGACCTTGATCATGTCGTTTTAGATACAATAATTCATATTTTTTTCTCAAGACATTTATATCTAGTATCGATTCGATCATTTTTTCTTCAATCCCTTCTTCGTAATACTTGTTTTCTTTATATTTTTTTGCTGGAACGCCTATATAAATCCAATCCTCATCAAGTTGCTGATCTACATGAGTGGTTGAATTTGCAGCGAGAATTACATTCCTTCCTATGTGAGTTCCAGGCATGACAATTGAATGGGCTCCTATTGATACGTTATCTTCAATGATAGTCTTTTTAATAATTAATAAGTGTCCAACTATCACTGAGGATTGGATTATACTTGATTGTCCTATAATGACATTCTTGCCGAAGTCAATAAACTCACAATCAACCCATCCTTCAAAAAGAGAATTTTTAAATTTTGTTTTCACTCCAAATAACTTAAAGCAAATATTATCCAAGAAAGGAAAAGGAAACCTATGAGAAAGCCAAATAGGCCATTTCTTTAGGACATTACGAAGACTCCAATATCTATAATCTTTATCTGAAATATCTCGCAGAAAAATTCCTTCCCTTGGTTTATGAATGAAGTTAACGATAGTTAGGACAATCTTCGCAAAAAACAGAGATAAAAAGATCATGGAAAAATAAATCACAAAAAATAATAAGGGAAGGAATAATAGAAAACTAAATCCATAAAAAAATATTTTCCAATAGATCCATATTTCAATTTGTATTGTAAAAAAAGTTGACCATAAAATTAGAAAATATAGTATCAAATAGCGTTTTCTTGCCAATACATTTGATGTAAAAGGTCCAACTTTTAGAGAATTAGGTTTTGACATTGTTTATTGTAATATTATAGATTATTATTTATTAAATCTCTTTTATCATCATCGATATTAATTTCATGTTTAATTTCATATTTTATTCTTGTATCCACATCCCTTTTCACTATTAATTCACTTTTTTCTTGTGCAAATTTATTTTTTTTCAGTTTTATCCCTGGAATTCCAAAATATATCCATCCCTCTTCTAAAATTTGACCAAAATTAGTGCTTGAAAGAGCTCCTATTATTGAATCTTTCCCAATAAGTGTTCCTGGTGCTATTGTGGATACACCGCCTAAAACGGTATAATCATCAAAAACGCATTCTTTAATGATCAAATATTTTCCAACTATCATTGAACTCATAACTACTGCTCCTTGTCCAACAATAACTTTCCTTCCAAATTTGATAAATTCGACATCAACCCAGGCATCAGTTAGATGGCTAGAAAAATCCATTTTAACTCCAAACCACCGAAAGCCCCACACATCAACCCACGGAAGTGGAATATGCTTGAGAAGCCAAATTCCTATCTTTTTTATTTCAATTCGCCTGCACCAGAATGTAAAATCTTTATCATTCTCATCTGCATGAAATATGCCTTCTTTGGGTTTATGAATCAGATTAATTAATACTAAAAATAATTTTGAAATCAATATTGCTGCAAAAACAAATACAAAATACATTGCGAATAAGATAAACGGAAAGAGCAGAAATATCAACCAAATAGGTATCCAGTCTAAAATACCAAAAAATGCAGAGACTAAAAGTAGGCCACTAATCCACAATATTGGTATGTAAAATAATAAAAAATTGAGTTTAATTTTACTAATTGCGCTGCTCGTGTTAAAATCTATGGTGTAGTCAAATGAATTGGCTTTTTCTGAATATTTTATTTCTGTCATGATAAATAATTAGGTTTGTTCCCTTTTTTTTTTAAGGTATTAGCTCGCTCGATATCTTGATCAGTAACTCCTAAATATTTTTTTATTTTCTTATTGAATATCTTTCGTAAAGGCACACCAAAATAATAGTTATCACCTTTTAGAGTACTATGTTTTGTAGCTGAGGCTAATGGAAGTAAATAAGAATCATCATTAATCGTCACGCCCGGAGCAACACAATTAATTCCTGCGGTTGTTACATTATCACCGAGCTTGATCTCGAAATACGAGATATTCCCGAAAATTCCTTCTAAAGAATGTGAGCTAAATCCTGAATTAACTCCAATATATGAATTTTTTCCAATTGAAACAAATTTATCTGCTCCAAATTGTTCTTCAATAGTTGTACCCTTTCCAATCTTATTTGATCCAACGAAATTATAAAACCATTTCAATAACCAAGGAAATGGACTTTTTTGAACTGCATTTTTTCCATATTTTATCAAAAATGACCTCATATGATAATAATTAAGCGTTTTACTTGATATATTACGGGGTATAATTCCATTTTTTGAAGGTAACCTTTTTTCCAATATTCTCCATAAAAATCTCGTTATTATAACAATAAAAAATAAATGTAATAAATAACATGCAATTAAAACAATTGGAAGGAATATTGAAGCCAATAAAGGACCTAACCCAAAAAAAAGGGATAAAATATTTTGCGCTCCTAAATAAATAGGAATGTAAATATACATCAAATATATAAAAAAAATAAT
>DXJM01000302.1 GCA_019057355.1 Promethearchaeota archaeon
CGATCTATCTTTGAAAAAAATGAACATGTAAAAAATATTCGCAAAAAATTGATCAAGGCAAAAATTGAAAAGCAGTTCTCCAAGCATTCAAATTTTCATGACGATTAAATTTTAATTAATAAAAAACATTAAAATTATCCTTAATTTTAGTAACCGTTTTTTAAAGGTCTGTTATATTCAATAATCCAAAGTTTCAAATATTCATTTTAGTTCTTTTTTTTTGGATAAAGGAAAACATGTTCATTAATCAATTTGAGGGGATAAAATGTCTGCTTGCAATAGGGTTCACAAGGATGAATGTTGGAATGGATGTGATGAAGCACTAAAGGAAGAAATAAAGAGAAATCCTTTTGTACAAGAAATTAGGTTCAAGTTAATGAAAAAAAAGTGCAAGCAGATGCTTGAAAATTAATTTCTTTCAAATCCGTACCTGCCGATTAATGGAACAAATCTAACCGCACATTTTTTTTCGATTTCATAATTATCTCCTTTTTTTTTTATAACGTACAATGTTTGGGAAAAACTCTTGGTTCCCGTGGGAATGCACAATAACCCACCGTCTTTTAATTGATCTTTAAAGGGTTGAGGGATTTTTTCAGGAGATGCTGCGGTAACTAACATCTTATCGTAAGGAGCTTCCTTGATATAACCTAACGTTCCATCACCATGGATAACAGTAACTCTTTTATCATATCCTGCCTCTTTCAAAGACATTCTAGCTCTTATAACCAATTCTTCATGGCGTTCAATTGTATATACGTGTCCCAGATTCTCGGAATCATCCGGTGCCACCAATTCCGCACATAATGCGGCGTGATATCCAGATCCAGTGCCAATTTCTAATACCTTATCTCCCTCTTTTAATTCAAGGTACTCACACATCATGGCGTTCATGTGAGGTGCACTTATAGTTTGATCAAAGCCGATTGAGAGTGGTGAGTCCAAGTAAGCAGAAGAAATGGCACCTTCAGGTACGAAAAGATGTCTGGGGATCTTAAGCATAGCATTAACTACCTCTTTTTTTATTAGTACCCCTCTTTTAATGAGGTTTTCTACTAAATTCTTGCGTTTATTTTCAAAACTCATTTTCACTCTTACATTTTCGTGATTGCATTCCTCAAGAATTATCTCATTCCTTGGTTAGAATATATATTTTATCGCTTGTCTCTGCTTTATTTCCAAGACGAATGTTGATTTTTAATGGATTATCCCCTTGATTTCGTCTCACACTTTCTTCTTTTTTTCCTTTTACATGTATTTTTTGTATCGTATCAATATGATAGGTGTTATTACCTCTTATAATTATTTCGCTCCCGAGTTTTATTGGGAAGTCACTATTCTGAATCAATACATTTGCTGTCATGCTCATGTCATTAAATGACAATACCTCTCCCATATAATTCATGCGCCATGGAGATATATTACCTCCATGAATTAACTCGACATCTTCGATGGTCGGCCTATGAAAATAAAAACCAGTATGAAATCCTCGATTATATGCCATGGATAATCTAGCATGCCAATCTTTAACTTTATCTTCGCAAAAACTTCCATCATGATAACTATCTATCGCCTCTCGATAACACTCTGATACGATCTTAATATAAAAGATATCTTTCATTCTTCCCTCTATTTTGAAAGCATCCACGTTAGCTTCAATAAGCTGTGGAATATATTTAATCATGCAAAGATCTTTTGAATTTAAGAATCTCTGTCCATCATAAAGTAATTCATTGGAATTATCATCTATTACTTTCCATTTCCTCCTGCATGGTTGGATGCATTTCCCTCGATTTGCTGAAAATTCTTCAGAATCACAGATCGTTGCTGATAAATAACATCTTCCGCTAATTGATGTGCACATTGAGCCGTGAACAAAGCATTCAATTTCACACGTAGCTAATTGAGATTTAATACTTTTAATCTGATTTAACGATAATTCCCTTGCTAAATTGATTCTTTTTGTTCCCCACTTCTCATAAAATCGGACAGATTCAGTATTCGATATATTTGCCTGAGTTGAGATGTGAATATCTATTTTATTTTTTCGTGCTATTTTTATAGCTGAAAGGTCATGGCAAATTATCGCATTTATTCCAGCATTCTTAGCTTCTATTACTAGCTCTTCCAACTCTTTTAATTCTGAATCATATATCAAAATATTTGTCGCTAAATAGGCTTTAACAAGCCTATCCCGATTATGGCAATGGTTCGAGATTTCAGGCAAGTCTTGAATCGTGAAATTTTTAGCTTGAGCTCTCATGTTATATTCTTGAACACCAAAATAAACAGCATCAGCATTTTCTGTTGAAAGTATCGCTTTCAAGCCACTCCAATCTTGAACAGGCACTAATAATTCCGGAAAGCGTTCATTGTTTTTATTCATGAAATTATTTAGTAAAGTTCTAAACGTTATGATCCTAATTGAATATATAATAATTAATACATTTCTTTAAAAATATAAATTGTGAAATAAATGAAAGTCGTATTGTTCAATGGAAGCCCGAGAAAAAAAGGAAATACTCACTATTGTTTAACTATTGTAAAAGAAGAGCTGGAATCCGAAGGTATTGAGTGTGAAATCATGTGGATTGGTGCAGAGAAGTTAAATGGATGCCATTCTTGCTACAAATGTGCAGAATCTATGGATCAAAAATGCATTCAAAACGATGATAAGATGAACGAATACATTGCAAAAATGATTGCTGCTGATGGCATTATTTTAGGGTCCCCAACCTATTTCTCCGATGTCTCGACGAACATTAAAGCATTGATAGAACGTGCGGGGTTTGTTTGCAAAAGGAATGGTGGTCTTTTAAGGCATAAGGTTGGAGCGGCTGTCGTTGCGGTGAGGCGCCAAGGAGCAAATCACGTTTTTTCAACCATTAATTTTTTTTTCTTGATTGCTGAAATGTTCGTTGTAGGTTCAACTTATTGGAATTTAGGAATGGGGTTAGAGCCAGGGGACGTTAAACATGATAAGGAAGGAATCGATACTTTCAAGAATTTAGGAAACAACTTTGCATTTTTGCTCAAGAAGCTGCATTCTTGAATGAATACTCCTCTAAGATGTCATTCTTCCTTTTGCATAGCTCTATTTCTATTTTTATTTTATATTAAATTAAATTTATAGAAAATATAAAGCATCTATTTTAAATTAAATAACTTTCTTATTGGATAAGTTTTTATTAACAACACGTATTTATTCCCATTAAAAACTAATAAAAGTTAGGTTAATGCTTAAAAATGGCAATTCAAGCTAATTTAAAAACAATACGTTGGATGGGTAGAAAAAACAAGCAATTAATATTTAGCACTTTTTTCCTTGGAATCATCATCATCCTTCCAACCTTTTTGATTTTAGATGGTTTTTTGATCGATTCAAAAAAGGCATCTCCCTTTTTAGCGACATCTGCTATCCAGAATTATTCAGGTGTTTATGATGGTAATATTTCTACTATGGGAGTGAAGGCTAATTTAGGATATGATAAATGGACTAACACCACTCAGGTAGATATAGAGATTCCAAGCAATATTTCTTATTATGGTCTTGAATATTCTCTAAACAGGTTGGATATTCTTACTTTAAATATCTATAATGGTTCAGGAACCTTTTCTATAGCCGAAAATGTTTCAGGTATTCCTGTTGAGCTCTATAATGAGAGTTCTATATTGGGACAAGAGTTTACGACTCCCGAATCACCCGATTTATTATCAATTGATACCATTAATTTATATATAAAACATGAAAGTTTTGGTTTTATGAGTGCCTACTACTATTTTGTCCTAATATACAATGAAAATTTTACAAAAATAATGGGATCAAATACTAGTGTTAGGATTACCTTTGGTACGTATAATAATTGGATAGTCGTTTAGTCTCAGTTCAAATATACTAGAAGCAGGTAAAAAATACAATATTGTCTATTTTATAGCATCTAAAATAGCTTCAAGCCCTAATGAGCTGGGTGATCTTGTGATACATCCAACAAACAGTTGGATGCCCGAAAACAAGACAAAAACAGGAGCTGAAATTATAGGTCTTACCAGAAAATATAACGGAACGGATTTTGTCAATATCTCGCATGTCAATGATTTTGACATGTTATGCAATTTCACTTTTCAAAAGATTTTACATCCTGAAAGCGTGAATTTGACATATTCCATCAATAATGAGGCTTTTACCCCAATTTATCAAAAAAGTTTACGGACAGGATCTTTGGGATATGAGGCTCTCTTAATCCATAATTTTAATTCAACTTCCACCGGAAATATTAGCGTATCAGTCTATACTGATAAAATAATGTTAAGTTCATGTGATATAATAACTAAGCAATATTATGTCTATACCATTCCTGCTTCGGGAATCTATAATGCAAGCGAAAACGAGATAGAATGGACACTTACTTATCCCTATACCCATATTGGAGATCTCAATCTTGATTCTTTCTCACTTTACTATTTATATGAGTCCGATTGGCAACTGAAACATTTTTATAATACTTTTGGAGATGAGGTGTTTGATGTCTTTTTTGGACCAATGAAATATTTTAACGCATCCTATTACGTATTATATGATCTCTGGAAGGAACCAATAGACATCGGAGATTGCATCGGAATCTTCCAGTCACCAAATTATTGCAATAAAATTAATTTGAAAACAAAAGTTGGCAATAATTTTGAGCTTAAAGGTTATTTACAATTAGGAAAAACAATTAAATTAGAAGCAGTAATCAAAAATTGTTTAAATCACCCTATCTCCGGAGGAAACGGGACTCTAACTTTTAAGAATCCGTCGGGTGAAGTCATCTTTCAAGAGAGTAATATAAGTTCTTATAACGGGATTTTAAACAGTTCTGAATTTCTCCTTGATTCTAGTAGAGGTGTTGGGATGTATAGCGTAGAAATCTTTTGGACAAATGGAAAAGAAGTTGCAATTTTCGCAATCTTCGTTGAAGTGATTTATCCAGAAGGATATATCCCTCCTGAAACAATTATTCTTATTGTTTCGTTGATAGGCCTGGCAATAATCGCAATACCGGCATCTTTAGTCACCAGGAAATACGTAAGACAGAGAAATTGGGAGAAAAGTCTTCATGATTTATTTGTACTAACGAAAGAAGGCGTGAGCATGTATAATTATTCTTTTGGAATTGAACTAAAGCAACCCGAATTAATTTCAGGAATGATATCTGCATTAACCACCTTCATGAAGGAAGCGACGGGAAGCAGGGAAAGTCTACGCATCATTGATCAACAGGACAAAAAAGTCATACTAACCCAAGGAGATTATACGACTGTCGCATTAATAGCTGATAAAAATCTTCCGATAATACATAAAAGAGTTACAAAATTCACTGAAGCTTTTGAACGTAGATTTGGTAAACAGCTTTTAAATTGGAGGGGAGAATTAACACTGTTTAAGGATGCTGAATCAATTGTTAAAAACTATTTTCCTGTATCAATGGAAGAGCAGAAAATAAGAGGCATAAAGCTGAAACTAGTGGAATTTCGGGAACGATTATTGTCTATTGATGATAAAATGCAAGTAATATCGGTAATGCGAGAATTAACAGAATTTTCATCGCGATACCAAGAAATCATCAATAAATATTCATTTAAAGACTTTAATGAGTTGATCAGAATTGCTGAATACAAGATTAATGAATAAAATATCACTTCTTACTATTCTTTTTTTTTACAGATATGCGGATTTCGGAGTTTTTGACAATAATAACTAAAAAAGTAATTATTGAAGAAAGGTAAAGAGAATTGGGAATGGTTAATGCGCTAAATAAACCGATAAACAGCTGATTTTTTTTCTTCCAGAGAGATTTGATCCCTATTTTGAAAAGTATGTTCGTTATCTCAACAAAAAATATCTATGGCTATTTCCAGGTAAGGCCAAGCATATCTATAAAAGTAGCTTCTAAAATTATCTTAGCTATCATTATCCGAAATTTATTAAGGCATATGAAATTCATCGATTTTTAAATAATCCTTTCTTAATTAAATAATCTATCTTTTTCAAATCTGTTTCATTAAAATATTTAATGGAATTGTTAGCATAAGAAATATAAGATTTTTTTATAAAGATATAATTTTTTATATTCTAATTTAGGTTCAAGTTTTATGCGGATTTATTAAAAAAATATATCTTTAT
>DXJM01000303.1 GCA_019057355.1 Promethearchaeota archaeon
TATAATAAATATTATATATATTGATTTTACCTAAAACACTATGCCTAGTTTAAATTTTTCAAATTTTGACGTTCATGCAATTTCAAAGGAGCTAAACTTGTTAATTGAAGGTAGCACGATCGTAAATGTCTATGAAATTGAAGATCTTTTAATTTTAAAATTAAATCTAAAAAATAGCGGACGTAAAAATCTAATTATCAAGAGCGATTCCCGAATAAATTTGACAGATTATGATTATCCTGTCCCCCTATACCCAAACCAATTTGTAATGTCTTTGAGGAAATTCCTGAAAAATAGAACGATTTTAAGCGTATCCCAGTTCAATTTTGATCGAATTATTGTAATTGAATTGAGCAATTTCAATACTAATCCTTGGAACTTTGTAATTGAATTGTTTAATAAGGGTAATTTCTTGTTAATAGATGAAAATAGTGTCTTAAAAGTTGCTAAAAAATATAGAAAATTCCGTGATAGAGACATACTTGCTGGAAGAGAATTTATATTTCCCACATCTCGGGGGAAAGATTTTTTCACGATTAATTTTGATGATTTTAAAGATATAATAACGAATTCCAATGCAGAAATCGTGCGTATTTTAGCAAGAAACATTAGTATTTCGGGATTATTTGGTGAAGAAATTTGTTATCGAGCAAAAATTGATAAAATGAAACCTGGAAACACGCTAAATGATAATGAGATAGACCAATTATTTAAAACATTTAAAAAGTTGAGGAATCAAGTACTTTTTGATGAAATTGATGCCAGAATCATATTAGATGAAAATAATATAGAAACCTTCGTAATTCCTTTCGAATTAGAACTTTATAATAATAATCCTATGAAAAAATTTAGCTCATTTAATGAAGCTGTTGATGATTTTTACTCAAAGGTTGACTCTGAAAATATAAAAGAACCAAAAGATCAAAAAATTACTCAAAAAATAACCTCTCAAGAAAAAATTTTGAAAAACCAGTTAGAGTACTTGGAAGAGCTTAAAAATGATAAAAAAAAATATTATCAATATGGTGATTTTTTGTATTCCAATTTTAAAACTCTTGAGAATATGTTTAATGTGATTTTTTCTGCTAGAGAAAAGGATTATTCATGGGAAAATATTAACAATATATTAAATAAAGCAAAAATTGAAAATGTAATTGGCGCTCAATTATTTAGTAAAATAATTCCCGCCTCAAAACAATTAGTAATACAAATAGGTGATAATGAGGTATATCTAGATCTTTCTAAGAGTGTGGGTGAAAATGCCAATTCAATTTATAATAAAGGTAAAAAAGCAGAAAAAAAAATTAAAGGTACTCTTCCCGCAATTGAAAAATCAAAAAAAAAAATCAAGGCTCTAAGAGATGAAAGAGAATCTATCGAAAAGGAAATTGGTGTTTTAATCAAGAAACCAAAAAAAAAATGGTATGAAAAATTTCATTGGTTCTTCTCTTCTGAAGGACTCTTGGTCATTGGAGGAAAAGATGCCTCTTCTAATGAATTAATTTTTAGGAAGTACATGGATCCTAATGATTTGGTATTTCATACAAGTTTTCCAGGTTCTCCTTTAGCTATTATTAAAAATTCAGATAATATTCAAATTTCACCCCTCACTATAGACGAAGCTGCCGTATTTGTTGCTAGCTTTTCTCGAGCATGGAAAGAATCTTGGAATATTGTTGATATTTTTTATATAAATCCCTCCCAAGTATCAAAAACCCCTCCTTCAGGAGAATATTTACCAAAGGGATCATTTATTATTAATGGTAAAAAAACAATCATCAAAAATGTTAAATTAGAACTAGGAATTGCTTTAAAATTAGAAGAGTTAGAAGATTCATTGGAAGATCAAACCAAAATTCTCTATCCAAAAATATTATGCGGTCCATTTAACGCTATCAAAACACAGGTGGCGAATAAAAATATAATAATGATTAAACCTTCGAAAACTGGAGTATCCAAAGGAAAATTAGCGAAAAAAATCATTCACTATTTTATAAATACCATGGATCATGATTTCAAAAAATGGGTAAAACTGCTCCCTATAGATGATATCCTTTTAAAATTACCTTCAGGGACTTCCATTATGGAATTTGAAAATTAATACACAGAATTTTTCCATTTTTTAATAAGAGCCATATCTGTACAACTATCGAATAAAACACCGTCAATTCCATTCGATATTAATTGCTTGATTTTTTCTATTGGTTTTGTGCAATTAATAAAATTCCACGCATAAATTAAAACATCCTGTTCATGGCAAAGATTAATGATATCGTTGTTAATGAGTTTTGCATCCAAATTAATAATGTTAATTTGATTTGGAATTGTTCTTTGTTTTATGAGGGTATTTAAGGTTAAACCAATGCCTTTTGTGATGTTATAACAAATTTTACTTTTTGGCATTTCAGATTTTAATAAAAATAATTCACCTAAATCTCTGCTGCTAAATACACAATTATCAATGAGACCTTTTTTTCTTACCATTTTTATCAAAGGCTCTCTAACATTTTCTCCCTTTAACTCTATTATAAAATTTAATTTTGTTTTATACGCGTCTAGTACCTCAGATAATAAGGGGATCAAGAATCCTTTTTTTTTTGTTCGAAATTCCTTAATTTTTGCAGATGTTAACTCTTTCACCTCCCCCTTACCGTTTGTCGTCCTATCAATGGTTTTATCATGAATGACAACTAGTTTATTATCTTTTGTTTTATGAATATCTAATTCAATAATATCCGCCCCATTTTCAAGGGCCATTCTAAATGCCTGTAGAGTATTTTCATCGGAATCTACCCTGCAGCCTCTATGACCTATGAAATGCACTTCTAAATTCATTACATACTATTATTAGAAAGTTGTAGTTAAACCTCTTGGATGAGATAAAAATATAAAATGAATACAATCAAGCATAAGAATGTAAAACCAAAAGCTATTCCGTCTCTGACTGTTTGAAATAAGGATAAGCAAAAAAGGAACATGATGTCCGCCCAATTTGCAGGCTTTCCTAATAGGTCTTTATAATTTCCAATACTCGTTAACATAAAAAAGAAGAAAGCAATGGTAGTTATCACTTTAATCCCAATATTAAGAATGTTCACAAGGATGTCTTTATTTAAAGCTAAAATTGATAAAATATCGACAACATTGAAGAGAACGGATAAAATAAAAGAAATAATCCCTAAAAATAAGGTAAAAAATAATGATTTAAAAGCCAAAATTTGGTCGATTTCTTTGATATCTCGAGATGAATTCTGTTTGGTTTTTTTTTTTTCGAATTTCGGCATGTTATCTCACAATCCTTTCTATTTTTTTCCTTAATGTAAGTATCTTAAAAATATAAATAATTAGAAAGGTCACAATAATACAGCTTGTTATTATTGCTATAATTAATAATGATAATTCAATTGGGTCCATTATGAAAGGCATAGGTGTTTGGATCGTGATTATGACAAATGAGCTGTGCAAAATACCGTCTGGATAAGTTTCTGCTTTCCCCCAAGAAATATTAAAACCATATGAGCTCCCATATTTTAAATAATGATCTTCTGAGTCTTTCCTTTCAAGAGGGATGTGAAATTCATAGTATTTGTTATTTGAACTATTTTTTGCTGCTCCCATCCCATTTTGATTTTCATCTACCGTGAACACGTTATTATTTATTTTATACTCTGAATAATCAAAACTCCCTTCAGTAAGATTGGTGAATTGCACTATTTTTGCTTCCTTTAAATCAGATGTACTATTGGACGTGCTATTTGAAATTAAAATCGCTATGAACTCCGTTTTTGTTTCTTTTAGATCTAACTCGTAAGAAATACCAATATAAAGATTAGAACCTGACTGCATTACCCAAAAATTTACGTCCTCAATATTAGATAGTTTTATTAAGGTTTTATGTGCATTATCCCAAGCCCCCTCTGAGAGGTCACCATCTATCACCGGAGGATTTCCAAAATTTGGTTGTATTTGAAGAGGGCTAGCTTTTCCAATAAATACAAAACAATTTGTTATAA
>DXJM01000304.1 GCA_019057355.1 Promethearchaeota archaeon
AAAAAAAAAAAAAAAAAAAAAAAAAAAAAAAAAAAAAAAAAAAAAAAAAAAAAAATAATAAATTTTTTTTTTAATAATACGACAACCACCAAAATCTACACTATTAAACTACACGACACTATTCCGATCTGAATAATTTATAAAAAAAAAATGATTAAAAAAGTCCTATTTGTTCAATCATTTGTTTTAGAGAAAGATGCTTTGAGTAATGAGATTTTAGTATGGGAAATATACTTGGAGAATTTCTTGAAAAGTAAAATGCCATACTTAGAATTTGATTTGCTTTATTTACCAATAGAACAAGATTTAGGCCACTTAAGTATAACTAGTTATAAAGAAATTGAATTATTTGAGGAAGATATGTTTAATATGATATCTGAATTAAACTTTGGACTTGATTGCCACACTCTTATAGGTATATCCGTGACTACTTCCCATCATTACATTTCAAGTCTTATAATAGGAGAATTTTTTCAGAAATATTATCCTGAGTCATTTATCGTTTTTGGTGGAGCACATGTATCAGCATGCCCAAATGATTTTATAAATAAAAATTCAATTGGGGATTTTATTATTACTGGAGAAGGAGAAATCCCCCTCTATAATTTAATCAAGCGATCCTTAAAAAAACAGGAACGCCCTTTAATGCTAAAAGGGGAAACAATTTATAATTTGAATGATTTACCACCCATCGATTTTTCTATTCTTGATAAATATATTAAAAAATTTAATCACCTCAGTATTAGCTTGTCTAGAGGTTGCCCTTTTGGATGTGTTTTTTGCATGGAAAATACGCTATTAAATAACAACAATACCAAAAAGTGGCGATCTTATAGCCCTAAAAGAGCTATTCAAGAAGTTGATACTATGATAACATATGGTTCCCAATATGAAATGAAGGCTTATGGATTTTATGACCCTACTTTTGGATTAGATCAAAAATGGTTAGACACTTTTTTAGATCTCTATACTTACGAGGATCAGACATATGCTTGGATTGAAACTAGATTGGATGTCTTAAATGAAAACTTATTATATAAAATTACTCAAAATAATTTCTTTTTAATGTATGGTCTTGAATCTTATTCAAAGAACATGCTAAAGATAATGAATAAAACTAATAATCCGAATTTATATTTGAAGAAATTTGAAAGGTTACTTGAAATTCATAGAAAAATAGACAGTTTTTTCATAATAAATATCCTTGTAAACCATCCTGGTGAAACAAGACAAACTCAATCAGAAACTTTTAAGAAGTTAGAAGAAATGATATTGAAATATAATATTGACCCACAATCATTTAATATCCGTTTTTATCATCATTTTCCAGGTACGAGAATCTATATTACATTTGATGAGTATCATAAAAAATATCGTTCATTCTCCTTTTTTCCAGAATGGTATAAAACAGAGGATTTATTAAAGTATGGTGCTTATACAGTTCGCCCTTCTATTGAGTTTTCTCTTAGAGAAAGCTTTAGCAGATACACAGAAAATTATCAAAACTTATTTACTATGAGCATTAATAATATGGATGAAAACAAAAAAAGGCGAAATATGCTCATGATAGCAAGCATAAAAAAACAGATATCATATTTAAATAGTAAAAAAGAATTATTTTTTGAGTTTTTAGATAAAAATCAAATTGAAATTTATTAAAATATGGAAGAAATAAAGATAAAGGCTCTTATTTTAGAATATTTGAGTGCTAAAGGTATGATTAAAGCTTGTTTACTTCATAAACTTATAAATTTTTTTTGTTCATCCAATTCTAAATACACGATAAATAAGAGCGAATTATTTTCTTGTTTATTGTCTTTAGTAAAAGAAAGAAAACTTGATATCATCATTGTCAATACTCTTGATATATATTGGAAAATTAGCACATTAAAGAATTCAACATATCTAAATGATGGAGAATACTTTAGACGCACGTTTCATGCTTGGAATTACTCAAAATTAGATGTCTCCTCGAGAAATGAATATATCTTTGATACTAGAAAAATAGATTTACAGAACCCATTGGATATGAAAGAGAGTTTCGAGTGGTTATTGGAAATCTTTAAAAAAAAAAAGAAGGTTAAATATAAAACTATTATTTTTCTTGCTCAAAACTCAAATAAGTTAATAATTTTTGAACCTCTTGATGCATCATATAAATTAAGTATTAATGAGATTAATCCTCCGATTAACGTCAAATGCCACATTCCTAAGTTAAAATTTGACTTAGAAAAACAATTAATGAATATATCCATAATTAGTGCATTTCGCAAGAAATACATGTGTTTTTATATCACGCTTATTGAAACTATTCATCAGAAAATTGTTAAAATTCAGGAAGAATATAAAAGTAATCGTGAATATTCAGAAAAATTACATGAATATATAAAGAAGTTTGGGTATTATTGCATTATTTTTGTCAGATCGGAGTGGGTTGATATTAAAAAGCCTAATCCTTATCGATGGGAAACATTTTTTACCTTATTTAGATTACCTATTAAAATTGGAGATTTGGAATTGAAAACCATTCATTTTCATGGTAGCACTTTTGAGATCTTAGCTAGATATAAATTTTATATCATTGTAAAAAATTCAGCCCGTTATTTAGTAACACGCTTAAAAGCAATGGGTTATCAAATATTTAAAGATAAAAGTGATGATAATTTTATTTCCATGGGATTAGATCAGGAAATTTACATTCCAAGCCCATCAATTGAACATTTCTACTTTGTTTCCAAGTATATTTGTTATTTCCAATTATTTCTACTATTTTTTCATTCATTTGATTATATCAAGGAAAACAATCCCCATGCTAATTTCACGAATAAAGAGAAGATGCTTTTTAATTTATTTTTTCCAGTAATCAATGGCCTATTTCATGTTTCTAAACATTGTATTTCGAAGATTTTAGTTTTTAAATATTATACCTTTAATTCAGATGAACTAGAAGTAATATACAATAATACTTTAGTTGAAAATATAAAAAACATCGAGACTAAAATGATGAGATATTTCCTAATAAAATATTCAACATGTAAAAAGTTTGATGAGTACTCACGATTCCCATTTGATTCCCACAAATAACCGAAACATTTAAATATATCTTTTTTATATATATA
>DXJM01000305.1 GCA_019057355.1 Promethearchaeota archaeon
AGTACAGTGTGATAGTAATCTTTAAATATGAAAGATATGAACTTAATATATATTCAAATTACATTTGAATAAAGATACAGAAAACAAAAAAATTGGAGAATAAAAAATGGAATTGCTTTTAAACCCTATATTTCTAATGATGATTATTCTTATACCCGTTATAATTTACTATGTTATAGGTATTTTAATAGCAGTATGGGTATATAAAGATGCCAAGAAACGAGACATGAATGCAACCGTGTGGTTATTAATTGTATTAATTACTGGATGTCTTGGTTGCATAATATATCTTGTAGTAAGGGATTAGATACAACATTTTTCAAACTTTTTTTTTTATTATATTTTTCTCAGGTCTATAACCACTTTTAATCAAGTAAAGGTATATTAAATAAAATGTATGGTAAAAAGAACAATTCAGAAAAGAGCCTTTCACGATTCTTTCAATTAATTAGAGATTTAAAACCTGTTTTATTTTCCCATCACCCGCTTTGTGATAAATACTCAAACCATGTTTATCATGTTGGAAAGTATAAATTATGCATTGGATGCTTTACCTATTACCCGACAATATTAATTACCATAATTATTTCTGTTCTATTTATTGAAATGACTTTACAAAATCTCATGGTTATATATGTACTATCGTTTATTTTTTTTTCTGCTGTAATTTTAAATATTTTTAAATTGACGAGATATAAATTCCTAAAAATTTCCTCAAAAATATTTATAGGAATTGGAGCAGGATTTTTCATAACATCAGCTATTTTTCTACCAATTCATATAATTTTAAAAATTTTTATGATTTTTGAAATAAACATGTATGGAGGTATAATAGCATTTCTAAGAACGAGAGAGATTGAAAAAGAATGTTTAAAGTGTCCCTATAAGAAAAATTGGGATGAATGCCCGGGCATGAAGGAAATTAGGGATAAACTCTATAAACACGATTTCAGAGAAAAAAAAAAAGTAAAGGAATCGATTCAGTACGAAAAATCCAATTGATTATCACAAAAATAGTTATTGTATTATTTTAAGTGCTTCTTATTTCATGTTTTTAATTTATCCTTGAGCTATATCGAGGTTAAAGAAATTTATGGCATTCAATATAGTGCGCTTGCTCACGACTTCTTGGTGGAGTTCATGCGTGTGGGCAATGGCGGCAATGGAATACCGAACATTGGAAGGAACATTTACAGGACCTCTCAAGTAGGGATGCTGGTAATAACTATCGGTTTCGGTCACCAAGTGTTCTATCGGAGAATCCTTGGTAACGTTCTGCCATCGATTAAAACCATAAGCAGAACTCGGTACTGAGAGAAGAAAACCTTTTTTTGGTAAAGACGTTCCATATTCTTCCGGTCCTGAAAAGCAATGCCACATCACCCTTTTTGGATTGATATTGAATTCTTTTAATAGTCTGAGAATTTCACGATTAGCACCATCTTCTTTATTAAACTCGTGGTCGGGATTTTTATTATCTTTTTCGTGGTTAGCAGCATTTCTCACGTGTAATACATATGGTTTGTCGATATCTTGGGTGATTTCAAGGATATTTTTAAATTCCTCCACTTGCAATTCTCTTTTTTCTAAGGTTTTTGCATGGTGGAAGTCTAATCCAATTTCTCCAATAGCAAGATATTTTTCAGAATTGCTCTTAATAAAATCAGCCCATTCGACCCATTCTTTTTGATAGTGATTTTTGGACGTATAAGTTACTGTTTGTGGCGCCCATCCACATGAAAATCCCATTTTTTCTTTATCTTTAATGAAATTGAGGATTAGCTTGAGCGTTTCGAGATCAATTGAACACGTGATTAAAAATAGCCCTCCTAATTTGAAATATTCCCTATATTGGACAAGATCAGGAGGTAATCTATCGTTTTTTGGTCTCGGGAAGGGTAGGTGACAATGAACATCGATAAAGGTGATGTTTTCTTGTGGCTCGGAAATCTTGGTTTTAAATGGCATTCGTTTTCTTTCATAATTTAACTCATTATATAATATATAAGAAACTATACTAATACTTATAGTCTGGTTAATAATCTCTTGCACTTACAACCTTATTTTGCCAGGAAATATATAATCAATTTAGAATTGAGAAAAAATAATTAGATTACCCTCGTATTCCACTTTTATTTTTTTACTTTGAAGTTCAATTTCCATGAGACATTTTAAAGTTGGCATTCCATCACACGTATTAAATTTCAAATTTTTACTATCAAATAATTCTGACAAATATTTTCTTTCTATTATAAGAGAATTAGTATCTTTTTCTTTTATTAAGGATAGTATTTTACTATAAATTTTCCCAGATTGTTCGGAGCACGTGATAAATTCTAAAAATTTTTTATTCTTCGAAATAAAGCACAAAATTTGGTCTGAACCCATTTCTCTGATAAAAATGTTATATTCCTTCGCGTCAATTAAAACGTGATTTAATAGTCCATTAAAGCACTGAACTATTAGCATTTCAGCCATGGAATGAATTGCAGCTAATATCGGACTGATTAATGCACTATCAATACTTTGAGTGAAATTTGACGTGATTGGAAACCCTCTTGTTGATATAAAAGCTACAAGTTTAATTTCGGGATATTCCAATAGAATTTTTTGTAATAAATTCCACTCAACAGAATCTGAATTAATCTCCACCATGTTAAGTGTCTTTTATGGTTTTAGTAAATAAATGTGAAACTATAATTATTAAAATAACTATTTTAATTAAATTTATATACATCAGTATTTAAGTAAGTAATTTTTTTCTATTAATTCTTATTATTTTCTGAACCGACATTATTCTCACCTTTTTAATAGACAATTGTTAATTTTCTTTACGCTTCGAGAAATAATTCAACTAAAACATCTTTATTATTTTGC
>DXJM01000306.1 GCA_019057355.1 Promethearchaeota archaeon
AATTTAAAAAAAATCAAAATAAATTATATAATAAATAGTGCAATGACGAGAAATACCGCTCCGATGAAAAACAATAAAACTGCCCAAAGGTATGTCAATTGTTTTTTGTAATTTTTGAATCGTTTTTCCATTTCAGTTTCTATTGAATGTACTTGGAGATATGGTATTGGACCCCGACGATACCAGCCTTTAATTCTTACTCGTTGACCAATTAATTTCTGTACTTTGGTAATTGCAAAAAACCAATCAACAAGACGAATTCCAAAACTATAGTCAATGTATAATATTCCCGTTTCATCCTTAAAATACAAGTCGTCGCTAAAATAATATCCTGCCACTCCCCTTCCAATAATAGTTCCTTCAATATAAGCAGGAACGCATCGTATAGGTGATACTTTGACATTAGTCACCAGATCAAGAACGGTTTTAGGTTCATGTCCTTTTTTATACATGAATCCTATTTTTAGTAGATAAGCAAAACCCATGATATAAAAAGTAATGAACCAGAGAAAGAGCAACCATTGGAGATTAATAGCTATTGGAAGTAATGTAAAGCCAACGAATCCAGCCAAGCCAAAGATCCAAAGAACAGTAAATATGCCCATTGCAATTAAAACCAACACTGACAAATTTTTAATGGTAACATCTACTAAAAATTCATCCAACATGGATTTTCCGGCTTGTTCTTCCTTAATTCTTCGAGCATCTGAGAAATCTATATCTGGTTGTAGTCCATAGGTTTCGCATTGTTTATTTAGTCGCTGTATTCTTTTTGCAGGGAGGGGGTGAGTGCTAAACGCTTGATAATATTTAGCCCATGGATTAAATAAATCCCATGCCGCTGCTGCTTGTATTGCATCTTTAGAATATATCCCTTTTGAACCCATGCTATTGACAACCAATCCCCGCGCACCACTTGGATTAAAAATTCCTAATCCTCGCAAGCCATACATTTTGGATTTTTTTTTTCTTTAACTGTAATCGTGGGAGTTTCATAAAGTAACCCATAAGCAATTTTTACAAGACCCGTTGAAAGTGCATTAGGATTTTCAAGAACTTCTGCCGCATGGCTGTCAGCATAATATTCACGAATTCTACTCACGATTAACGATATGAGATATCCTAATAGATATGCAAGATAAGATAAAACGGCTATGGCTATTAATAGCAGGTATAGATAAGAAGCATCACGATCTCTAGAACCCCTACTTGAGAATATCGCTGTATAATATGACCATCGTGCTATAGTCAAAAGTACAAGTGGAATTGCAAACACTACAGTCATTAAAATAAAATCTGAATGAACAACATGTCCAAGTTCATGCGCTAGTACTGCTGCTTGTTCTTCTTCATTTAAATATTCAGTTATTCCTTGAGACAAGACTATTCTTGCTTTATTCTTGGTCCATCCATAAGTAAAGGCATTCGGTGATAATTCTCCATAGATCATGCCAAGTCTAGGCATTTTAATTCCCCTTACTTGAACCACTTGATCCACGACATCTGCTAAATGGGGATATTCCACCTTATAATCTTCATATGCAATCCACGTTATTTTATACATCCACGTAACAAACACAGGTGATATTGCATATTGAAAGAACACGATGAGTAAGGTAATGCCGACCATGATTAAAAGTCCAAAAATCCCATAGGGCGAAAGAAACCATATTCCGATAACGAAGACTAACGCATACAGGAGTCCAAATAATGCGGTGATAGCCAAACTAGACGCTAATTTTAAACCCATTTTTATTTCTACTTTTCTTTTTAGATTTTTTTTTGAATTTAAATAAAAATAATAATCTTGGGTTATATTTATCTTTGATTGCTATAAAATAACTGAAGATTTTGTTCAAGAGAATTTAGACAACCTATTCATGAGGAATGATAAAAATATTTCGCTCCTGGATAATATTGCATATCTTTATCTATTATCAAAATCCTTTAATTATAGAAAAGTAAATCGCGAGTGTAGCACTCAGACAAGCAAATACCTGAATCAAATTGTGGAAATCATGTAGCTTTAGAATGTTTAATTTCTTAAACGAGTTCATTAGTTCGTAAATATCTCGAGACCTTTTTTGCAATTTTTTCTTGCGCTTCCCAAGTGCCAAAAGATTTCCCTTTTGCTGTTAGTATATTAATAGCCTTTAGGAGTTCTTTATCGATTCTATGAACTGGATTCATTGCAAATGCGGTCGTTGGTAAAGGAATAAAGGAATGAGTATGGATTTTTGCACCTATTTTAGCCAGGTGTTCCATCAAGTAAATTGTTTGTTTTATATCCTCCTTATCTTCTCCAGGAAGACCAAATATGAAATCTACATAAGCCTTTAAACCTGATTTAACTGTAAGGGTCACTGCGCTACGGATATCTTCTATGGTATGTGCTCGATTACATCTATCTAGTATCTTTTGACTTCCCGATTGCGCTCCAATTACAATGTTATCATTACTTGCATATTTCAATAGGAGTCCAATGGTCTCTTCATTCACGTGTTCTGGGCGAACTTCGGATGGGAATGAGCCTAAAAAGATCTTCCCCTCTGGTGGTATAATATTTTTAACTTTACTCAATAATTCCTCTAATTTTCTAAGGTTCAAGGTTTTTCCGTCCAAAGATCCATAAGAAAAAGCATTTGGAGTTACAAATCGAATATGGCCCAGACCTTCTTCCTTCATCATTTTTACATATTTAATTATAGACTCAATGTTTCTATGTCTTGGTAGGGTCCCAAAAATATGGGACGTTTGGCAGAAAGAACATGCATGTGGGCATCCTCTTGTTATTTCAATCGGACCTTTCTTTCTGTATATCACTGGAAATGGTGCATATTTATTCAGATCAATTTTTATTCTTTTTCCCGTGAATAAATACTCCTTATCATCCTTTAAGATTCCAATACCCTTGATGTTTAAAAAAGGTTCCCCATTATTTATTTTTTGCATCAATTCAATGAATGTCTCTTCTCCTTCTCCTAAAACAACCACGTCTACTCCCATTTTAAGAGTTCCTTTTGGATCTCCTGTTGGATGTGGACCACCCGCAATTATGAGAATCTTGTTGGCAAATCGCTGGCGAATTAGTTTGATGAATTCATTTATTTCCCATAGTTGGGTGGTAAAGAAAGAAATTGCAAGAACAACTTGATCATGCGTTGATATAATTTCACCTAATCTATCTATTAGTTCATATCTTTTAGCAATGAAGAATACTTCAAGAACATCTACTAATTTATCTTGTTCTAATGCCCCTATCAGTGCATTAAAACTATACTTATTATACTTGTTATAATAAAGAACAAGAGCAATTCGTTTTTTCAAATTAGTTCAAATTATGTCATTCATTTTTAATTAGAAATAATTATTAAAATAGTGCTTGAAGTAAATATATATCATTTTTAATTTCTATTGCATTTATTGGATAAAATACAAATATTTTCCCTAAACATGCGAGAATTCTTAAATTTTATAGAATATTACAAGGGAAATATTCCTTTAATTCTTTCAGTTCCTCATGGTGGTGAATTAAATTGTAATATTCTCCCTAAAAGAACAACAGGAATATTGGGAATTGATAAAAGAACTATAGATCTAGCAAGAGAGTTAATTGATTTTTTATCAACTGCGAATAAATCATCATCAAAAAATTCAATGAATCCCTCTTATATCATATCGAAATTGCGGAGAAGTAAAATAGATTTCAATCGACCTGAAAAGGAAGCTTTTTTAGGTGAAAGTGAAATTTCAAAACAGATTTATCAGTATTATCACGCAAAAATAAAAGAGAATATCGAAGACAATATTCATAAATTTAATTATTCATTATTGGTTGATATTCATGGTTTTGAAAGACATAAGCGTCCTCCTGGTTTTCGAGACGTGGATTTAATTATCGGAACAGATAATTTAAGATCATTATATTCTACCCCAATTTCAAGAAAAGAATGGTCAGAGACTCTTAGAGGTAAATTGGTAAAGAAATTTATTGAATTAACCATACCAATAGCCCCAGGACATCCTAACAGAAAGGAATATATTTTAACAGGAGGATTCATTACCTCTGCCTATGGAGCATCTCAGATCATTAAGAGTCGTGCAATGCAGATAGAGTTTTCTGATAGAATAAGGGTACAAGATACACATTTGAAGAAAAAAGTATTAAAAGCATTAACATCCGTATTAATTGAAGAAATTCAACCAAGAGTGTGTTTTGAAAAATTATAATTTTTTTAAATGCAGTATAGAAAAAAATTTAAGACTTAACCATTGTAACAAATTAGTTTTACAATAAAATTATTATATTAGTATGATCATAAAAATTATATAAAATTTACCTACCTCAAATTCAAATTGAAAAGAGTTCATAATGGGAACTATTAATGATGATATTGAAATTGACGATATCGAAACATTCATAGATGGATTAAAAAACTCATTTGATCGATTGGGAGAGGCAGACCCTATAAAATCACAGGGATTTCAATCTCAATTAGCCAAAGCAATTTCGGTTTTAAGAGGAAAAAAAATAGCAATTATAGAACAAATTCCAACATTTAATGAACATTATACAAAAAAAGATCTAAAAAATTTTCTCATTAACCAGTTAGAGCATGCAAAAACCATTTTAGATGAAGAAGAATATGCGAATCATCGAAAAAAATTTCAATTAGTCATGAAAATAGCCCAATTAAGGGAAACCATCAGTAGATTATAATTTATTTGTTAATAACGAGAATATATCGTGTTAATTGATATCCATTGCCATGCAAATTTATATCTCACCCTTCAAGAGATCATAAAAGATGCTAAAAATTGCGGAGTGCTTAAAATAATCGCAGTTGGAATGAGCTACACGAGCTTGGAAAGAATAGTTGAAATTAGTGAACATCATGATGCAATATATCCCGCATTAGGCATTCATCCTGAGGAAGTAGTGATGAATAAACAAATCGAATCGCAATTAGGTTCAATATCCAGCTTAATTAGAAAAAATAAAGATAAGATATGTGCAATTGGAGAAATTGGTTTAGATCACCATTTTGTTAAGGATAAATCCTTATATCCCCTTCAAATGAAGATTTTTGAGCAAATGCTTTCTCTCGCTCAAGAATTACAATTACCCGTAAATATCCACACGAAAGGTGCTGAAAAAACGGCCTTTGAGATATTACCTTCATATCAAATTCCTAATGTTAATATTCACTGGTATTCAGGACCAGGAGATTTAATTAAGATAGGTATTGATAGAGGGTATTATTTCTCAATTACACCCGCAATTACGTATTCACCTGCCGTTAAGAAGGTCGTTTTGAATGTTGATAATCACCATCTCCTCTTAGAAAGCGATGGTCCCGTAAAATATTATGGAATTGTTGGTACCCCCGCCATGATAAAAAGTGTCTTGAATTCTGTATCTATGATAAAAGAGATTGATATAAGAGAATTAGAAAACCAAATTGAAGAGAATACAAGAACTATTTTTCCAAAGATTTTTTTCTAGAATGCAACGAGTTTTTTAAGCTTTTTTTTCAGTATTTTTACATCTTTTTTTGTTAATTGTTCTTTACTCAATCCTATTTCATTAAATCTGTCAGGAGGTTTGTTTTCATCAATCAACACGTTCATGATAACAATAGCGTTTTTTACAATGTTTTGGGTTTCAGGATCTTGTTTTAATTGAGACATTAAATTCGAAAGATATTTATCTCGAAATATTTCACGATTAACTTGGTCATTCTCTTCCTCAAAATACTCAACTATTTGAATATAATGTTTGATTTCAATGGTATCGTTTTCTTGAGAATTATTCATTATATCAACTATTTTCTAATGAAAATTAGAATTTAGTATTTACTTTGATAAGGATTTATTTAAAGCTTTATCTACAATATTGTAAAAATAATTAAGAATCATCTATTTCTCTTCTAACAAGCTTGAAACATCAGCAGGAAGCTCTCCCTTTTTCTTCATTCTTAAAATCATGTCTTCTAATTCAGAAATGGAATTTCCATAAATATGAAGCGAGTTACTGAAATCAACATAATGTCCCATTTCAACCCCAAGTTCTTCAGCAACACTTTTCTGAATCCTGATCATCCCATTCACATTTGCTTCCCATGCCCTGTATAGATCCCGAGATCTCCAGGTGGTTTGCATTAATAATTTATTATTTTTTATTCTCATATAAATCCTTTGAAGGCAAGGAGGATCTTCGTGAAAGGGATCAATTAGCGGTCGCCATGTTATGGCTTGTGCTCTCCTACTATATGGACTCTCTCTTAATTTTTGAATGATATACTCTATTTGATTTATGCGTGGAAGACTAATCGTGCTCAATGGAAGGTTCTCAATACCAATTTGTTTTGAGATTTCCTCCCCTAAATCAAGTTCGAGTCCATTATTTAATTTCCACGTTGTTCCCTCTTTATTTGATTCTATTTTTTGAGCTTTTATTAGTTTTTGATGTTTCTTTACAAGCTGTCCATCTACAAATTTTAGCGAGTAATCTTTATAGACAGAATCCTCTAATGAAAAGGGAGTATAATTAAAAATTCTATCATGATAAGAATATGGAAAACTTACATCTGAATCCCATATGTAATGATCGTTCGTTCCTTCCATTATTTCTTCAATATATCCCGACTGTATTGATCCAATCAAATAGGTATCTGCAATGCAGCCGTATACTTCGAATGCATTTCCATATTTAGAAGTTATCTTTATGAGTTTATCCCTACGCTTGATTGGATTGCTCATTGGATTTTTTATTTCAATCAGAACGGTTGCATCTTTGGATGGAGGCTCCCCTTCTTTATCATATTCTGTCTTGATATCATCACCCTTTTTTAGAACATGAGCAACTGCAGATAACCACGCATCTCTAACATTATCACTTGAAATAAAAAATACTTGAGCCATAATATGATTCATAAATTCTACAATTTTATAATTTACTTGTTACATATTTAATAAAATATTCTCAGAAAGCTATGATTACTTTACACATGCCAAAATTATTATGATGATGTGAACAACCCCATAATGGCAGATCTCGGAATTCTAAATACACCAATTCTTCTCTCAATAACTTTTAATGTATTAAATGAGATTGATAGAGATGATAGAGGAGTTTCTGAAATTAAAATCTTTATTGACCACCAATTGTTTCTTTCTTATTGTCCTGATCCTTCTGAAACATCGTTTTTTTACATTATATTTGGTGTTGTACAAAAGTTTAAAAATGTAAACATCATTATTATTATGAGATGGTTATTGTAATTTGTGATTCTTCATTTCTAATTTTAATATCAAAGTTAGAAATGCTGGATTTATTAATAGAATCGTTTGAAGAAATAATAATACCTCAAGCAGTTTATATTGAATCGGTTAAACTAGGAAAAATATTAAAAAAAATGGATGCTTTTTTGATTGAGGAAAGAATCAAGAAGAGAAAGATAATTGTTAGCGATATAGAAGATTTGACTGAAAAAAATCGGTTAATCAAGGATTTTGGCATTCACGAAGGAGAAGCAGAAGCTATTCTTATTTACTTGGAAAAAAAAGCAAATTTACTAGGGACTGATGATTATAAAACAATAAAAGTATGCAAGATTCTCACTATTAAGTATTTTTCAACGCCTACATTCATAATGCGTAATTTCTTGAAGAACAATATTTCAAAAGAAATTGCTTTATTAAAAATTGAACAATTGCTAGAATTTGGATGGTACAAAGAGGAAATTATTATAGATTTTAAAACTAAAATAAAAAACAATGAGGAATAAAAAATGGGTAAAATTGTATCGGTAAGAATTAATAAAAGCTTGGAAGAAATTCTTAAAAGATATTCAGAGGAAAAGAAATCAGATCAATCGGATATAATTAGAGATTTGATAAGCAATGGAGGCATATATTTAGCAATAAAGGATTATGCTAAGGGAAAATACTCGATAGGGAGAGCCGCATATCTTGCAGGTCTTCCATTATCTGAATTTATGGATTTAATAATGGATTTAGGAATTAAATCAATGATAAGCAAAGAAGATTTACTTGATAGCTATGAGAATTTAAAAGAGTTTTTTTA
>DXJM01000307.1 GCA_019057355.1 Promethearchaeota archaeon
AATAATTTGACTAATTTCTGCTTCTTCAATTCCACACAATAGATGAAAAAAAATCTTATTTGTACAATATTTTGAGTTGCGAATTCGAAAAATAAAATTATTCATCTCTTTTTGGACAATTGGGGGATCTATATCAAAGTCCTTGTCACCAAAGAAAAATAAGACTTGTCGTAATATTAAAGGATATAACTCTTGGCTGAGGTTAAAAATTTTTAACGAATCATCAACTATAAAATATCTAAGTTTCGGGAAATAAGGCTCAAATCTAAAATTTTTCCCTAAGTCAAGTCCAAACTTTTTCCAGTCGATTCCCTCATATGCGGGGCTATTTTCCAATGTATCAAGAAAAATTGCTAGAAAGGAAAAAATTGGATGATTTGATAACTCTTGGCCAGTTTCTCTTATACTACTTTCTTGATTTTTATGAAACCACAATTCATACCGACCAATATTCACGGAATATACTTTTTTTTGAGCTTTAAGCTGTTCTAAATATGATTGAATAGTATTTCTACTAAGTTTATGGTTTAATTGTTCCTTAATATCCGTTGCAATCATTCCATGCTGCTTATTCTTTAGAAGATGGAGAATTTCTGGCTTATATTTTGCTTATTTCTCCTTATATCTCATCATTTTTTTTTATTGAATTTCTAACTTGAAAATAAAATATTGCAGGACTTAATTATACAAAAAAAAATGAAATAATAAATCTTTTGATTTCAAAATCAAAAATCACGAAATCTTTAAATATTAAACAAAACTAAAAATGTTACTATACTCAATATTTTTGATTTCAAAATCAAGAAATTTCATACAATGTGAAAATTATGACACAAGGATATCATAAGAAAATTTTGGTAGTGGATCTTTCAACTGAATCTTGGCATATTGAAGAACCCGAAGATAAAATTTACAGGCAATATTATGGAGGATATGGTTTAGGAGTTTATTACATTTATACCCATTTAAAACCTGGTGTTGATCCTTTAAGTCCTGAAAACATATTAGGATTTTGTCCAGGATTATTTACAGGGACTCCAAGTCCATTCTCAGGTCGCTACATGGTCTGTGGTAAGTCTCCCTTAACAGGAGGATGGGGTAATGCCAATTCTGGAGGTACATTTGGTCCTGAAATTAAGAAAGTAGGACTTGATGCAATTTTTTTTAAAGGAAAATCAGAAAAACCAACATATTTATTTATCGATGGAAAAAACATCCAATTGCTTGATGCCTCTGAGCTATGGGGGAAGGATACTATAGAAACGGAAAATTTTATAGAAAAAAAGCACGGTCCACGTGTTAAAGTTGCCTGTATTGGTCAAGCAGGTGAAAATCTCTCAAGAATATCTGGAATCGTTAATGATTTAGGGAGAATTGCTGCTCGAAGTGGTCTGGGGGCTGTCATGGGTTTTAAAAAGTTAAAAGCTGTATGTATACGCAGAAGTAAAGAAAATGAGAAACTTGAATTACATGATAAAAAAGAATTAATGAATCAGATAAAGCAGTATAATTCCAATTTCAAGGAAATGGCAAAAAAGGGATTTATGACGAAAGTTTTAGGGAGCATGGGATCACTCGCTCCATTGTTGCGTATAATGAAGAAGAATACTGGCTCTTTTGACTCTCCCGGAATGGCTAAAATGATTGTCCAAATGTTCTCAACTACTCAATTAGGAACCACCTCAGCTAATTTAGTATCAGCTCAAATAGGGGATTCTCCTATAAAAAATTTCAAAGGTATTGGTTATAAAGATTTTCCAATGAAAAAAGCTAAAAGAATAGGTGGTAAAAAAATAAAAAAATTGATGAAAACACCATACGGTTGCTTCACATGTCCAGCTCGATGTGGTGCCATTTTAGAATATGATGCATTACCATATCCTGAGAAAGAGACTCATCGACCTGAATATGAAACTTGTGCATCATTAGGATGTTTAATATTAAATGATGATTTAGATCTCCTTTTAAAAGCTAATGAATTGCTTAATCGTGCATGCATGGATACCATTTCTGCAGGAGGCGTCATTGCATACGTGTATGAATGTTGTGAACAAGGGTTGTTGACTGAAAAAGACTTTAAATGTGCAGCATATCCTGAAGGATTTTTACCAAAATGGAAAGATAATTCTTATTTACTTCAACTCTTGAAAATGATGATTAATCGTGAAGGAATTGGTGATATTTTAGCAGATGGCGTCAAAATCGCCTCTGAAAAACTTCCAGGCTCAAAGGAATATGCTATACATGCGAACGGTCAAGAGATTCCAATGCATGATTCGAGACAGGATCCGACATTAGCGCTAACATATATTGCGGATCCAACACCTGGACGACATACAGCAGCTTCATTATCCCTGGATAAGATGGGTTTAAAATACTTTCTAGAGGAGTTAGGTTCTTTTGAAGTGAATAACGAAAATGATTTGGGAAAACAGCAAGCTAAAATTGCGAAATTTAAACAAGCAATAGAAGCAACTGGTATGTGTATCCTCTCTCTGAATATGGGCGCTTATCCATTTTTAGAAATTATTCGCGCTATAACTGGATGGAATGTTTCTATCGATGAAGTAGTGGAAACAGGATACAGGATCCAAACCCTTCGTCAAATGTTTAATGCTCGTGAAGGAGCGATTCGTCATTATATCTCCCAACGGGCAATTGGTTCTCCTCCTTTAATTAAAGGGCCATTAAAAGAAAAATCTTATGACTTGGAGCCTCTGGCTCAAGATTATTATGAAGCAATGGGATATCAGAAAAATGGCGTTCCGAAAAAAGAAACTCTAGAGCTCTTAAACCTCAATCTTGCCGTGGAGGATTTATCTAATGCAAAAGGGGTAACAATAACCTTGGAAAATGAATACATAAAAAAGCAAATTACTCAGTTTAAAAAATCTTTTAATAATCCTTCTAGAATACAACCATTAACAGGAGGGTAATTTTTTTATAATTTAATTGTAATTACGTTATAACTCGAGGCACAAAAATGGAAAATAATCAAAAAGAAAAAAAATATGCTTTAGTAACAGGGGGTTCCAGCGGAATTGGCATGGAACTCACTAAATTATTAATTATGGATGGCTATAGTGTTATAGTCGTTGCTAAACCTCAGGACGAATTAGATCATGCAAAAGCTTGGTTTGATAAAAATATGCCCAATAAAGAGATAATATACTTTCAGCAAGATTTAGGTACCCCAGGGGCTGCGCAAAAAGTCTACGATTTTACCTCTCAAAATGGATATGATATTGAGATTTTGATGAATAATGCAGGTTTTGGATCTTTTGGATGGGATCACGAATTTGAAATCGCCCGTAATTTAAACATGCTCAATTTATTGGTGATTACAATATACCATATGACTCGTCTTTATTTGAAAGATATGATGGCAAAAGATCGTGGAAAAATTTTAATTACGTCTTCTCAAGGTGGTCTAATTCCTACTCCTAAGTCTGCAGCATATAGTGCTGGAAAGGCTTTTAGCTATTTCTATGGGCTTGCATTGAATGAGGAATTGAAAGACCTGGGGTCGAATATCAACGTCACGGTATTATTACCGCCTCCAACAAGGACTGGATTTCAGCACGCAGCTAAAATGGATCATTTAACAACTTTTGATAAAGGTAGCAAGTTCGCTAAAGATCCAGATCAAGTCGCATTGGAAGCATATGAGGGATTAAAAAAGAAAAAAATGTTTGTTTTGGTTGGGAAAGCGGATCGAATGATGTTAAAAATGATAAATCCGTTTGCCAGAGAACGAGTAATTCGTCGTCTCATGAAACTTACAAAAATGGGAACGAAAGAGAAAAAAGAGAAATAATCTAGATCTAATTATTACCCAAAAAAAGTATAAAGGTAATAAGTCACCAAAAAACTAAATTTTATTTTTTACTTTATAAACTATCACCAATCATATTTTAATTAAGAGAACAATTCTAATTCTTTATAGAATTAACAAGAAAACCGTAGCTTTTGAAAATCTTTTTTAAT
>DXJM01000026.1 GCA_019057355.1 Promethearchaeota archaeon
ATTTGAAGAATCTTATGATAAATTTGATTTATTTAGTAATTATATTGAGATCATCGATAATATTTTAGATTCCATTAAAAGACTAGAAAGTATCAACATAAATAATGATTTGAATTGTTATTTTACGCTAATATCAAATTATTCTCTATTATGCAGTCTCGATGAATGGGATGCACAAACTCAGATTGAATTTACAAAGGAACATTTATTTTCTTTTAATTTGGAAAATCTAAATCAAGATCTTTTAAAGAAAAATGTAGATCGCTATATTGAGACTTTAACTAAAAAAAATAAAGAATTTCACTCAGAAATTTATAGAGATATAAATAATCTACGAAATAAAACGTATGAAGTGTCAAATTTCACAAAAGAAATTTTTACTCATAAAAACAAAATATTTACATTAACTGCGCCAACTGGTTCTGGAAAGACTTTTGCTTTATTTTCTCTTGCTTTTAATATGAGAGAAGCTGTATTTAAAAGAAAGAATTATTATCCAAAAATATTGTACATGCTTCCTTTTATTTCAATAGCAGACCAAGTAGCTGACAACATTAGACAAATATTTAATATCAAAACTAGACATCAATCAGAATTAATGATTGTGCATCATTACCTTTCTGATTTTGATTGGAATTATGATGAATTAGAAGGAAATGAAGGAGACTATGAAAATGATTCTAAGAAAATATATTATTTCATTAATCAATGGCAATCTAATATTGTAGTATCTACATTTGTCAGGTTCTGGGAAATAATCTTTTCGGGTTCAAAGAAAAATTATTTAAAATTTCATCATTTGTATGGAACGATTATTATTCTTGATGAAATTCAAAACATACCAAAAAATTATTGGAATATTACTCGCTTTGCTCTAAAGAACTTAGTTGAAAAATTTGGATGTATAATCATCCTTGCAACTGTTACTCAACCTTTAATATTAGATCCTGATGATATTTTTGAATTAACATCAAAAATTGAAGATTATCCTAAAATTGTTGATAAAATCAATCGCTATAATTTATATTTTAATAGAGATGAAATTGAATTAGATGAGTTCATTCAATCAAAACTAATTTCATATATCGCACAGAATCATAATAGAAATATAATGATTGTATTAAATACAAAAAGAGCGGCAAGGATTGTTTATGAGAAATTAAAAATCACTTTTCAAATTTCAAGTAAGTTCAATTTAAAATTTTTATCAGGATATTTGATTCCACAACATCGATCTAATGTCCTCGAAGAAATAAGAATTCTTCTAAAAAATTCTAATGGGAATAAGCCTTGTATTTTAGTGTGTACACAAGTCATAGAAGCTGGTGTTGATGTTTCATTCGATACGGTCTTTAGAGATATTGGTCCTTTGGACTCTATAATTCAAGTTGCTGGAAGATGTAATAGGCATAATCAAGGTTTAAATGGTGAAGTTTATATCCAAACTTTGAAGCAAAATAGCAAATATTTTTGTAATATTTACGATCCTGTTTCATTAGAAATAACAAAAAAACTTTTTCGACTTTTTCAAGAGAATACAGAAATTAGTAAAAATGAAGATAAATCAATAATTACAATTAACGAAAGAGAATTAAGGACATTGTGCTCTCAATATTATTCATTGCTCAAAGCACAATCTATAACAAAAGAATGCCTTTATAATGTAAGAAATTTACAATTTTCTTCCCTCAATAAGGAATTTTCATTGATTGACGAGTTAGAGGGTCAACAAATGTTATTTATAAAGGATTCAAAATCAAATGATATACTTGAAAAATTTATGGTTAAAAAAAGTTCAATAGCAAAAACAAAAAAAAAATATGTTAAGATTCCGAAGGAGTTTTACAAATACAGTATGAATATCATTAAAAATGATTTTGAGAAGATTAGGAATTATTTGCAAGAATTTCAAGTAAATAAAAGTAAATTTTACATTTTAGATTTTGAACAACATCCGGAACTTTATAGTAATGAATCAGGATTAAATCCATCTTGGGATTTATCATTAAGCTAAATTATTAAAACATTCAATTTTAAAATGAATCATTTTATTATCTTTTTTAGAATATGGTTTTTAAAGTGCTTTAAGTTCTAAATTTTATATATTTCAATTCTCTATTCTTTAGCTGAGGGAATATTAAAGAAATACCTAAATTGATGATTGAGGATGCTTGGATTCGATCAATTTTTTGAGGATTAACGGCATTGAATAGATGTCCTGGAAGTTATGTTCAATGCATTTTTTAATGAGTCCCGAATATTTTACGCGATCTCTGAGATACATCCTATAGTAAGCGTTCATGAAACTTCCTTGCACGTCATTCTTTCTCTTTCTTTTTAATAACCCTTCTTCAACGGCAGTTAAATTAAATTTACTAAATTCATCTTTATACTGGCGCCGGCAATTATGGTACAAGTCCACGTGATGGAATCGCGTATTGATGGTTTGGTAAAGCTCCTCGTCGGTATAAATCATCGGATTTTCTTCAAAAAAATAGAGAAATCGATTGGCAAGAAAGGGGATGTCAAAACTCTTTCCATTATAGGTGATAAAGCATTTATAATTCGGGAGCAGGTGCCGGCGTAAATGCTCGCAAATGGCTATTTCCTCTTCTAAGTCTCGCGCGAAAAGAACCTGGATGACAATTCCCTCCTTTTGAAAAAAACCGCATCCTATCATGATGATGGGGGCGAGATATAACCCTAACGTTTCGATGTCTAAAAATAACAGTTCCTCGGGGTTGAAACAAAACAGCACGTCAATATCATATACGTTTTTCTTATTGGAAAGGGTGAGATAATCCTTTGCCCTGATTAATTTTATCATTTTCTCAGCAGAATGCTGGTATTTTAAATTGTGCGCGAGATCGGGGATGGCATGCATACTTCTATTCATCAGTTCTTTTTCGGTGATTTCGCCGATGCGCTCAATTGATTTTAAATTATTCAGGAGGGTTTTCTTGGTAGACGCCAGATTTAACTGACACGGCATGTCGGAGAGGTGCCACGATATTTCCATGAAGAACCCCATCGAATTATGGATGATCGAGTGATTAGGAAACAATTCTTCGATGGTCTTTCCCTTGTATTTTTCCGTTATTTTTGAGATGTTTAATTCGTGTCGAGCAGAATGGTGGGACATTTCAAGAAGAATAAGCACCCTGCCTATTTAAATTCTCATTACTTAACACGATCCGCTACGTTTAAAACTGAACATGATTGAAAATGTGGCAAGTAACATTAATGTAATGTAATGCTATGTAATGATTTGAATTTGAATTTAAGGTCATGAATTCAGGTTTTTGAATGCAGGGTTTTGAATTCGGGGTTTTGAATTCGGGATTTTGAATGCAGGGTTTTGAATTCGGGGTTTTGAATGCAGGGTTTTGAATGCAGGGGTTATAACAAGGTGAAAAACGTTTATAGCTGGACACGATGAGAAGGAGATCACCCTGAGAAGTGGCTCACCTTGAGAAGAGGCTTGCCATGAGTAGGTCTTCTCGGGTAAAAAAGCCTTAATCTTTATGATCTCGTAGTAATTTAGGAGGATTTATATGTGATAAAAATTGAATTAAGATGAGAGGCAATAAAAAATGATAAAGTTAACATTCGAGTTATATCCTGAGGACGGGAGAATTAAGCCCTACGAGCACCCGTATGGCTATATTTTCCGTGGGGTGATCATGAAATGGCTCCATGAAATCAAGCCCGAACTGGTTCACGTGTTTCACGAGCGAGAAAAGATCCGCCCGTATTCGGTCAACTTCATCATTCATAAAAAGACTCCCAAGTTGGAGTTAATGCTTACCACCTATAATGATGACTTGAATGATACCCTTTTAAACGACCTCATTGCCAATGAGAGGGTATCTCTTACTTTAGGGCAAAAGCACTATTACATCTCGAAAATTCAATTTGAGCGCATTAACCTGCGGGATCTCATGGAAAGTTCCAATCCGGTAAAGCTCTTTCATGTCAGGTTTATTCGTCCTGTCTATTTTAACACGAGCATGGGCGATTTTCCAGTGCGCTTTCCGATTCCCTCAATTTTCTTTGGAAATTTATCCCATATTTGGAACAATATCATGAGTGGTGATTGTGAAATCGATCTTGGGGATTTTCAAGACTGGATAAACGCCCATGTGTACGCGAGCAGTTATAACATGCGTTCGGTGCGCTCCGATATTGGTAAACCTAAACCCGTGGTTGGGGGTATTGGGAATGTTTCCTATGCCGTATCGAAACTGAATAAAAAGTATTATCTTCACGTGCTTGAGAGCTTGGAGAAAAATAACGATTACGAGCATGTAAATCAAGATTTTTCCGACAAGTGCCGTTGGTTAGATATTTTATGCAAGTTAGGAGAGCATACAAATGTTGGCGCAAATCGAACCGCTGCGATGGGGGTGATGCGTTATTATCCAAAAGATTTTCTTTCAAAATCGGACCTCTTGGTTAAAGAATAATGAGCGTGTTAATCCCGCAATTTTTCTCGATTTTTAAGCATCAATTAGCGTCATGACTCAAAAGCAATGCATGACCTAAAGCGTGACCTCTCCATCATTTTGTTCATCGTAATTGTAAACATTTTTAACTAACTATATTACTATTATTATTAAATATTTAAACCATGTATGTACATTATTGAGAATAATTATTTTAAAATTGGTTCCTATTAATTAAGAATTTTATTTTAACTAAATACTCCCGATGTAATGATGCCATCAAGACAAGTTCATGTTGTTTTCAATTCAGCAGAAGATAGGCGGATAACCGAGCCAATATTGGAATCATGTCCCCATAAAATATATTATTTCACGGCTTCAATTAAATCAACGGGTCAAAAGGACGAGCACATGGATTTTTTTAAAAAGAATAAAGCCCTTTTAAAAGAGCACCTGCCTGACCTTCAAATCGTGCATCAAGAAATTGATTATACCGAATATGTTGATATAATTCAGGAACTATCGAAAATCATAAAGACTGAAAGGGAAGAGGACCCGTATTGCGAGATTCATTTTAATGTCGGATCTGGGTCCAAGATTTCTGCTTTAGCTGCAGCAGAAGCTTCAAAACTATGGAATTGCGAGACGTATTACATGCATTCCACTCATTACAATCCGCAAGCATTACCCCGGCACGATGGAAAAATGATTCTTAAAAAGCCACTCGTCTTTCCGATCAAAAAACCAGACCCTATTTTGATCAAGATCCTGCAAGTTATTGAAAACATGATCGATGAAAAATACGAGAATAAACTATTCGAGGGGGATTTAAAGTTCATTTACAAGAAGGATTTATTAGATGCATTGATCGACAACGATCTAATCGCCTTAAAGCGTAAAAATGAAGATTATAGGAAGGAACGTTCGAGTTATTATGCGAAATTGAATCAAAAGTTTTTGAATCGGATGTCCATGGATCCAAAATACATTGAAATCTCGAGCGATAAACGGAATAAAAAGATTACTCTAACATCCGTCGGGGAAGAAGTGCTGAGTATTTTCAAGTATTTAATTTAGAAGTAAAAGGAAAAAATCTTTTCATCTTTTTGCTTGATTTCTAAATCAAGTAATAGCACTCTCTACAATAATAATGACGATATTCTGTATTGACGAAGCTTCGGAAAAGTTGCACATTTATTCCATTCCATAATTCAGCGAAGTTTTTATATTGACAATTTCCATAAATGTAAGGATTAAGCATATTACATACAGTCAAGTCTCCGTTATATCTTATGTAAACTTCCTCCCAAGGATTATTACAATGTCGATGACAAGATATATTAGCAATTTTTTTATTAACTGGAATTTCACCTAAGTGATCTGGCAATTTTAATGAGATATTATAAGAAGTCGCTAAATCATGAGCTTTTTGAAAAAGTTCTACTATTTGATCAGCTTTTTGCTCCATCCATCTACACTGTGCAGTGTCCAATTTTACAACATTAACAATAATTCCTCCTAATCCCATTTCAGCTGCAAGTTCAACCATATTTATTATTTCATTAATATTGCATTCCATTAAAGTAAAAATTATTTGTCCTTGCAGCGGATTGCTTATGTTAGCGCCGATATAGCGCAAATTATTTTTAAATCCAAAATAGCTAGCCCCCCTCCGTATTGATTCATATACTTTAGGAGTTGCACTGTCGCAGGAAATTAAAAAATTAGTGCTATTCTCTAATAATTTATCCCAGATGTTTACGTTGGCTACAGTTAAGTTAGTAACAATTTCTAATTGAGCGGGAGAATCGCTAATAATGTTCAAATATTCAATAAAATTGGGTAGGATAGTGGATTCACCTAATCCATTTAGTCGAATTAGCTTTGTTTGAGGCAAAACTTCTTCAGAGAGTGATTGAAGTAAATCTAAAGACATATTTTTATTCGGATCATACCTATTTTTACCAATTCCGCACATGATGCAATTTAGATTGCAATTATTTGTGAGTTCTAGCAAAACTTTTCGAGGAAAAGGGAAGTTTTTTATAAGTTTCTCAGCATCAGATTCAAATTCTAAAAATCTAGACCACCATAAGCAGAGGAAATTATTTAAAGAAATTTTATTTGTAGTTTTAAAATAATGCATCCATTGAGAGAGATTATAAAAGAGATATTGACCCGTGTTGTTAAACCAAGTATTATCTTTCTGATACAAGAGATCTAGAATTTTTTTTTTAAGCAATTCATCCAAATCGCCTAAGAGTTCGCCTATTAAATCATACATGAAAGGTTCCCGACCTAATTTCTTTTTAAAGTCATCTGAAATCTTAGAAAGTTGAGCCCATTCCTTACTGAGGTCATATCTTTTAAAATAACTATTGTAAACCGTCTGAAAGGTTTCTTTCGCATGGTTTAACATGAATTTATCAATCATGGATAATCCCCCTTAGTTCTTTTTTACATTTTTTTGTCACCAATATCCAGCCGAGATTATATGCTATCCTCTGAAATAGACGCAAAATCAAAAACTTAATTCTCTTAATCAATCTCATTTTGCTCAGACAATAGGAATGCCATTGATATTTTATATCAATAAAAATTTCTCTGATTTTTAAAGGAGGTCGCAGAGTATTATAGTTCCAACCAGGCTCTTTTATTTCTGAAAAACCCATTATCTCAAATAATGTCATATTATCCCTCCATTGTTGATGCTGATTTATTCTTAAGGTATTTATATGAAATCTCTGCACATCCCTTTCCATATCTATAAAAGGTTTTGAGAAAAGCTGTTAAGGAAGTACGATAATCATGAAAAACAATCATACCTTTCTCAAATCCAAAAACATAACCAATATTAGCCAGTTTAAAACTAAGCCCGTTGTCTTCGCCTCCGGGATATTTATGGGTCTCATCAAATCCCTTGACTTCCAGAAGATGCTCTCTTAAGAAACAAGCGTTTGCCGTTACTAAATATTGATTATATTTTGGAGGTTCTAAAATGCGATGATATGAATAATATTCACTAACTGATCCCTTTCTTAGATGGATTACCTTCCCTCCGATTCCGGCCATATCATCTTTATCCCAGAATTTAGATAGTTTTATCGCCTTTATCCATGAAGGGAGTAATATACAATCATCATCAGTAAAAGCGATGGCTTCTGACGAAGCTAGCTGAATTCCCATATTTCTTGCTGCCCCAGGACCTTCAGATCTTGGTTTATTGAGGACAATTGGTATGAATTCATGGTTTTCAGCTTCCCAACTCTTTAGATATCTGGAAGTCTGGTCGTTAGACCCATCATTTATAACAATTACCTCTTCTGGAGAAATTTTAAGGCCGTCAATGGATAATAATAGTCTTTCAAGCATTTTAACTCGATTATGTGTTGGAATAACAATCGAAATAGTTTTAGGTATTAACTTACTCGCCTCCCTCGATTTTTTTTGCTAATCTATCCCATAAAAAATGGTCCCAACATGCGGAGTTTGGAGGAAGCGAACAAGGAAAATTTTCTAATCTTTTTAAGATAACGCTGAATCTCTCTTCCTTAATATTCCCGTAATTATTGGAAGTTAGATAGCTCTCAGAGATGCAAGGAAATACTTGTCCATCCGAATTAATAATAACTTGTTTTTTACCAGCCCAACAATCAGCCCTGTGTGAGAACTCTCCAAAAGTATAGACTTGTAAAAAATCTCTCAGCACTTTATTGGCAAAATTGATTTTTCCTTCTATCTCTAATGCATCTAACTGGTTTATTATAATTTGAATCTCTGATTTTTGAAACTCATTGTAAGCCTTAGGAGAATCTGTAAATATCGAAGGACAAACTAAACCAAGCGAAATTTCGATTCCTTTATTATAAAAAAACTCAACAAATTTCCCAATCTTATGAAAATTCTCTCGAGAAATAACAGAATGAAGAGAAATTGATCTTTTTTTTGTATTATTAAATTTCTTTTGATAATCTTGGGCTAATTTATTAATTTTCTCAATTCTTCTCATCGAAACTTCTGGCTCTACCCGTTTATAATTTGGATATGAAAAATTTTCAAAGGAGGCAACAATTTCAGCATCGAAGCTTTTAGTGTCAAATATTGTTTTATACATTTCTTTTCTATAAATTTTAAGATTAGTAATAAGTCTAAGATTTACTTGTGGCGTGCTTCCTACAACCTTAATAATTTCAGTAATATCCTCTCGTATTGAAGGTTCTCCACCTAAAAAGCAAAAATAATTAAAATTTGCGTCTAATACATCTTCCAATGTCCGTTGAATGACTTCAAAGGAAAGTTTTTCAGGAGAGCTCGGAGGATCATTCCCTCCCTGACAATACACACAATTGTTATTGCATCTATTGGTAATTTTAAAATCTAACCATTTAAAATGCTGCGACATCTAGCTTAATCATCCTCCTTGAATTTGATTTCTCCTTCAAGAAATTCATTGATATCGGGGCGAATTATCACTTCATCAA
>DXJM01000308.1 GCA_019057355.1 Promethearchaeota archaeon
AGAATATCCTCGGAATAAAATTAATTATAATATAATTCTATGTACTTTAGTATATAATTATTGCTAGAAATCCTTACGTGGCTAGTGTTAAATAGGATTTTTTTGAATCGAAAAAAGATAATAAACTTTCAAAATGGAATGTATCTCTCTCTTTTAACGATTTTTATTTCCCAAATAACATTGAGGATACTTTTTCATCGAGGGATTTTGTATCTGTACCTAAAATGGCATCGAGTTCCTTTTTAAATGAAAGAAATTGAGTTGTTTCATTTAGATCCCTCCCATTATAAAGTGAAATGAATCTTTTTAATACTTCTTGAAGGACAGGTAAAATTCTATTTTTTATAGATTTTTCCACTTTTTTTTCCTTATCGAGAACGGTATACGCAATGAGCATTTCTTTTTCCTTTGTCCGCTTCGATAATATGAAATCTTTTTGAAAGACAAATACATATTTCTCACTTTCAAAATAATCAACAGGAGAGATTAATTTCTCAGCAAACCCTAAAATACTAGAAATAAATGCACTCCTGGTTACCACGCTCGATTGCTCGCTTGATGCTTTATTATATGGTTGATAAAAGATCGGCATTCCATATAATAATAACCCTATTTCCCGAATGACCATTTTCAAAATCCTATTTATTTTTCTTTACCGTATTAGATGCAACAAAATCCTAAAAATTTCCTAAATTATACAAGGTGTTTCATGTTTTTATTCTTAATGATTTCTTGGTAGTCGAGATAAATTAACAGCATAAAATTATTAAGAAAAATATGAATTAATTACTAAACATAATTTAACATCATAAATAATTGATTATATAGAAGGCTTAAATGCATGCATGTAACTCGATCAGAAGATATTTTGATTTTATTTGGATTGACTCCTAATAATATTAAAAAGATGACTCAAGTTATTGATTTATTAGCCAAATTTATGAATCAAAAGCAATTAATGGATCCTTCTGATAGGTTTAATTTCATAGCTTTTCAGGAAATGTCTCCGAATTATTTTAATCAATTTACCCTGGACCCTACGATGGTCATAAATGAATTGAAAAAAATAGGAAAAAAATTATCCATTGCAAACTTGGCAGGCGGTATCTTTGTTGCGATTACCTTTATCATTGAAGTTTATAAGACCATATTAAATAAGAATTATCGGTTGATCATTTTATGCGATGATGGTACTCATAAAATTCCTCCAGAATATCTCCCTGCTCTTCATGAATTAATCGATAAAGTAAAAGACATGCCTTTTTTTATAGACATTCTTCATCTCAATGGAAATGATATCGAAGAAAGTAGGAAATTGGCTAGCTTTGCCTCAAGGACAAAAGGGACTTATCATAACATCCATAAATTTAAAGATCTTGAATCGAAATTGTTGGAACTTGTTGAAAAGAAATACATAAAGATCGATCCATCATACATGAGAGTAAAACCCGCAATACAAGAGGAAAATCGTCTTTTTTATATTAAATTAGCGGATGATCCACGTCTAGTAACCTCTCCGGAAGCTTGCGCTATCTGCTTTCAAAAAAGTAACCGTGCAGTCGTGCAATGTCCTAAATGTGAAACACTTGCCCATAAATCTTGTTGGGCTCAATGGGCTAAGACATCGAACATTGGCATTCTATTTGTCTTTAGATGCCATATTTGTTATAATTTATTAAAACTTGATGAAAATTATGTCAATGATGTTCAATCCGGAAACATTCCCACGGAAGACCAATTGCAAGAGATAGAAAAAAGAGATATTGTAAAATACATGAAAGATTTGGAAGCAAAAAAAAAACCAAAAATGGTTCATGTTGAAGACCCCATGGCAATCTTTTCTAAACCCCTTGAAGCCAAAGACATGTCTAAAAAACCTAAAAAGAAGAAAGAAAAATCAGGGATTAAAATCATTCTTTGTCCTATATGTAGCAACGTGACAACTAATATGAAGCAGACCTGTCCATCTTGTGGATATCGCTTATTTTAAATCGGTCCTTCCTATGGCTCGAAAGGGCAAGGCGGCATGAAACGTGTCATAATCATATATTCTCCTTCCATCTATCAAGTTGGGCGTTTTCATGTGCTTTTTAAAATCATCTGGTGACAACGATTTAAATTCATCCCATTCTGTTATCAAGAAAGCACATTCAGAATCCTTCAAGGCAGCTTCAATTGAAGTGGCATATTCAATTTTTTTACCCATTTCTCTTTCAGCTGTTTCATTCGCTTTTGGATCATATCCCACGATGTCTTTAATTCCTCGCTTCAATAATTCATCAACCACCCTGATGCTTGCCGCCTCCCTCATGTCATCCGTACCCGGCTTGAATGCAAGCCCCAACAAGGATATTCTTTTTCCTGCTAATGTTCCTGCAAGCTCTTCTGCAATATCAACAACATGTATTGCTTGATCGTCGTTAATGCCAAGAACTGCTTCTAATAGCCTTGAAGTATATCCCTTGGTCTTTGCCCACGCTTTTATCGCATTAACATCTTTATGAAAGCATGACCCTCCAAATCCTACTCCCGCTCCCAAGAATCTACTATTAATTCGATAATCTAAGCCAACTCCTTTCATTACTTGAACGATATCTACATTAGGAACCAGTTCTGCAAAATTAGCAAATTCATTTGCATAACTTATTTTTGTAGAGAGAAGACTATTGTTTCCATATTTCACTAATTCCGCACTTTCAAGATTCATTCGCATTATGGGACAATTTTTTAGATGCTCTCCGTAGAAATATTCATAAAACTCCTGGAGCATCGAACCACTTTTTTCATCGAATTCCCCTATTATAATCCTGTCCGGATTGAATGTATCTTCAATAGATCGTCCTTCCGCTAAAAACTCCGGTTGCATGCACAATCCAAAATCTTTCCCAGGAATTTTTCCTGAAATCTCAGTGATTAATCTCCCAACTAAGTTCCTTGAAGTTCCCGGTACAACCGTAGACCTAACAACGACTAAATGGTATTTATCTTTATTCTTTAAGGCCATACCGATTTCTTTTGCAGTGGTTTCAATAAAACTAAGATCAATGCTTTTATCAGCTCGCATTGGAGTTCCTTGAGTTATCATTGAAATATCGGTTGCCGCTATTGCATCTATTGAACCTGTTAAGCATTGAAGCATGCCTTGATTTTTAGCTTTTATCTCATCGAGGATTTCTTGCAAGTTTGCCTCGAAAAATGGAGCTATTCCATCATTGATCAATTTTGCTTTCTTCTCGTCATGAGTTGATGCTATTACTTTTATCTCTTTTTGAGCAAAACAAGCAGCGCTACACAATCCAATAAATCCCGTTCCTAATATTGAGACACTATATTTATACATTTTTAGATCGCTATCATGTTATTGTTATACTATAATTGAATTTAGGATTCTTAATTAATCTAATAGATTAAAAAATGAGAAAACATAAAATAAAAAAATTAAAGAAAAAAAGTGCTATTATTTGAAGAACTATTGCTTTAGCGCCCAATTTATGATTTCATTCAATTGGAAATTAGCGAAATGGTTCTGAACCAGTGCCTGGGAAGGACATGCCGAAACACATGTTCCACATCCCTTACATAACACGGGATTGACAACAGCAATATTCTTAAATTCATCAAAGTCAATAGCACCGAAAGGACATAAACTTTGGCAAGACCTGCATCCCGAGCATTGATGTTCAATTACAACTGAATAATACGGTTCGATTTCAACTTCTCCTTTCGCCATTAATGTCGCAGCACTTGAGGCAGCCCCCTTCGCTTGTGAAACGGTATCGGGGATGTCTTTAGGACCTTGGGCAACTCCAGCAACAAAAATACCATTCGTGAGGGTATCAACAGGTTTTAATTTGGGATGAGCTTCCATGAAGAATCCATCGGAAGATCTCTGCACGCTCAAGAGAGAAGAAATCTTATCTGCATCTTCTTTTGCTTCCAATCCTGTCGAGAGCACAAACATCTCAACTTTCACTTCTATTGGTGTTTGAAGCAGAGTATCTTCTGCTCTGATAATAATATCATGATTTTCATCTTCGGTTATTTCAGCAATTCTCCCCCTTACATAGGTAATTCCATATTCTCGAGCGGCTGATTCATAAAATTCTTCATATCCTTTTCCAAAAGCCCTTATATCCATGTAGAATATATAGATCTCTGCTTCAGGATGCTTTTCTTTATATTGTCGCGCTTGTTTTGTCGCATACATGCAGCATACTCTAGAACAATATTGATTGCCCCCGTCTCTGAAATTCCTGCTTCCTACACATTGAAGAAATGCAATACTGTGAGGAGCTTTTAAGTCAGAAGGTCGGGCGGGTTTTCCTTCTAATGGGCCTGTAGAACTCAATAATCTTTCCATTTGGAGTCCATTTATAACGTTTGGATATCTCCCGAATCCATATTGCTTTAATTCTGTTGCATCATATAAATCCCAGCCTGTTGCGATGATGATCGTCCCTACTTTTACTTTAACATATTCAGGTTTGTCATCATAATTAATTGCTCCTGGTTCACATATATCAGTTCGCGCACAAAGCCCGCATTGAATGCATTTATTCATATCAATGGTATATTTTCCTGGAACAGCTTGAGGAAAGGGAATATAGATGGCTTTTCGAGTAGCTAATCCTAAATCAAATTCATTTCCGCAGGTCACGGGGCAGATATCTACACATGCACCACATCCCGTACACGTTTCTTGATTGACATAATGTGGCTTGTGCATTATAGTAACATTGAAATTGCCGACATACCCGCTCACATCTACAACTTCAGAATAGGAGTGGATTTCTATGTTTTTTTCTCTTGCAACATCAACCATTCTGGGTGTAAGGATGCAAGCACTGCAGTCCATGGTCGGAAAGGTTTTATCAAGTTGAGCCATATGTCCACCAATGGTGGGCGTCCTTTCAACTAAATGGACTTGGTATCCTTCAGCACCCAAATCTAACGCTGCGTTCATTCCAGCAATTCCTGCACCTATGATTAAACACGATGGTTCTACATTAACTTTCTGGACTTCTAATGGTAATAATTTTCGAGCTTTTGCTACAGCCATTTTGATATGATCCTTTGCTATCTCGTATGCCCCCTCGTGATCCCTCATGTTGACCCAGGTTGCGTGTTCTCTAATATTAGCTTGTTCAAACAAGAATTGGTTCAATCCTGCCTCCTTACAGACCAATCTAAAGGTTGGTTCATGCATTCTTGGGGAACAAGCAGCCACCACCACTCGATTTATTAATCCATCTTCAATATCTTTTTTAATAATTTCTTGACCATTATCAGAACAAAAGAATTTATATTCTCGTCCAACAACTACGTTCGGTAGAGTTTTAGCATATTCTACTAAATCAGGAACGGATACAACGCCTCCGATGTTAATTCCACAATGGCAAACATATACTCCGATTCTTGGAACTTCCCTACCCGTAATTTTGATTTCATTTTTTGCTTCAGTCATTTAATTTTTCTCCTCCCATTCTAAATTAATTGTTCTTTCACTATTTCCATAAACGGATCGATCGAAATAAAAGGCGGCACGCCAGCAAGGTTATGGTTTTTTATAAGTCCTAATTTATTGGGATCAATACCAAAAGACAAGCCTAAAAGCTGTGTCAAGTAAATCACAGGTGTTTTAAATGGTTCTCCAATCATATTTTTATATACACCATTGGCTTCCATTTGTCCTAAATCTAATTGCAAATGACAGAATGGACATACATCTATAATAATATCTGCCCCTGCTTCTCGAATGTTAGCCAATTTTTCTCGAGTAAAATCTGCTGATACTTCCTTTACAGCTGTTCTCACTGCACCACCTGCCCCACAACACATGAATTTATCTTGATAATTTATGCTTTTAGCACCTGTTAATTCAACAATTTCATCAAGAAAAGTTGGATTTTCATATTCACCATCCCAAGGACGTTTATCACTTGGTTTTAAGATATGACATCCATAATGCACGGCTACCTTGAGATCTTTGAATTTATGTTTAACGTGATCTCTCAAATATTCTATTCCCATATCTAAATATAATGCTTGAACGACATGTTTTGGTTCTAAATTTCCTTTATATTTCCGTCCAATTTTAGCCAAATGTTCATTAACCATTTTTTTTAAATGAGGCTCGTGTTCCATTTCAAACCATGCGTCTCTTAACGTACCATAACATCCATTACATCCGGTAAGAGGGCTAACGCCTAATTCTTCTGCAATTGATATATTTCTAGCAGCAATTATGAGCCACGATGGGATGTGAAATGCTCTAAATACTCCCGGAGCTGGACAACAAGCAGCGCCTTCTAATTCCAATAATTCTGCTCCCAAATGATCAAAGACGGCTCGTATTGAAGATTCAATCATGGGATACCGGTTTGGAGCAACGCATCCCAAAAAAAATCCATATCTCCATTGATTTTCTTGGTTCATTTTACTTCCTCCTTCTTTTCTTCTTTTTTAGCTCTCTCTCCTTTTAATTTTGCGGCATTTTCCATTAATTCGGTAAATCCTACAGATTTTAATAATTCTTGAACTTCCTTTACTGCTTCTGGGTGAGTATGCACTGTAGGGGGTAAGGGTGGCAAACCATAAGACTCGCGCAAGTCTTGCCATTTTTTATTAGCTTCTCCATTTGCAGGGACACCATGTCCTGTAACATAAAAAATATCATTGGCTAAACTGAAATGAGGATCTAATATGTATCCCTCTTCTACTGCGATGTTTCGTAGTTTTATGATCATGTCTGTAACGGGTATGTTTCTTGGACATCTCTCATAGCAATAATAACACGTGCTACAGAGCCAGATATCAATATCTGAAAGGACCGATTCATCACCTGTAAGAGCCCTTCTTATTGCCGATCGAGTTCGATATGCAGTTCTCCTGCCACTTGGGCATCCTCCCGTGCAAGTCCCGCAATTAATACAGGAGCGCATTACCTCCAAGCCCGCATCCACGAATTTCTGAGCAATTCTTGAATTTATTCCTTTATTAACATTTCTTTTAATATATTTTTCTACATTATCACTCATATTAATTCATTTCATTTTTTTAGTTATTACCCTATTTTCTGGCAGTTTTAATGAAAAGTTATTTCTTAACTTTTTTGTTTGATCAAACATTAAAATGATAATCTTATGGTGTAAAATTGTAAAACTAATAAAAAATTTGTTAAAAATTTTAAAAACTTTCTTTTCTCTTTTAATTAATTTTTATTGATTTGTATTATATAAAAGCTCCTAATAAAAGAGATGTCTTGAAAATCTAAGGTCAATTATTATGTTTTTTTGTGAGATCTAATCGCAATCCTTTACTGCTAGAATTTCCTGATCTAAATAAGTAATTTTATAGTCCAACTTTGGGAGGAAAGAAGAGTGATACCTTTAAAAAAAATAATAATTCAAACTATGCATGTTTGGACGTGAAACATTAATTTCACGAAACGATGAACCTATTGAGGTATTATCAAGATGTATTATCAGGTATTATGGTGATGTTATCCCAAAAAAAGTGGCTTTCTTTGGTTTAATCTTATTGTAAACAAATTTGAAAATGGATGCATTTAGTCATGGAATTATTGTTGTGAATGGGACGTTCTATTGCACTTTTTAATTTCAAAAATTAAACAATAAAGTGATAAAAAAGGATGATAATCGATACAAAACCAAAAAAGAATTATGAAGTTAAACCTAAACCAGGACAAAAAAAAGAACATTAAGAAAGAAAAGAAAATGAAAAAAGAGCCGAATGTATAAAAATTTATGTCACGAAATCAGAAAAGAATAAGATTAAACTTTATGCAAAAAACTCAAAACCTAAAAAAATTTGCTCTGAAAAATTATGAAAATGTTAGAAAAAAATCTTTTCTTGATGTCTCATATTATCGTTCACTTGCCTTTCCTGTTTATTATCAACTCGAAACTATCGTCAACTCGAATCCTCTATAAGAATTCAAATTATTCCTCTAATGTCCATTTTAAAAGAATCTCAGAAATATAAATATCTTCCTGAAGAGAATTTAAATAATGAATATATTTCTCTCTACTTTTGATAATTCTTTTTTTATAATAGAAAAAAAATTATGGAAAAAGTGAAAATTAAATTAAAAAAAGAAATTATCCTTCTTTGATACCTTCTTCGGTAATGCTGAATATAGCTTCACCCTCGGGCAAGTTAGGAGCATCAACAATTTTTGCTACTCTTTGAGTTCCCTTACCTTTTCTCAAGTATACTCTTATGGTGGATCCGTGAGCAACGATATTCCCTCCCGCTGCTACAAGGGGATTTCCATAGAACACGTCTGGTTTTGCTTGCACTTGATTTGTTACAACAATAGCAAGATCCGAGTGTATGTCTGCCAATCTCAACAGGTCGTGTATGTGTTGATTTATTGTTTGTTGTCGCGTTGCTAGCGTTCCTCGCCCGATATATTCACTCCTGAAATGACCAATTATTGAATCTACTATAATGAGCTTGATATTTCTCTTTTTTATTAAGTTAGCTGCTTCCTTAATGAGAAGGACTTGATGATCGGAATTGTATGCCCTTCCAAATATAATATTTTTAAGAACAGTTTTGGTGTCCAGATCTAATGATTCTGCCATTTGAATAATTCTCTCGGGCCTAAAGGTGCCTTCAGTGTCAATATAGAGAGCGCACCCCTCAAGTCCCCCATTCTCTCTTGGTAGTTGAACATTAACGCACAATTGATGCATTATTTGAGTTTTCCCCGTTCGGAATTCTCCAAAAAACTCGATAATACTCCCAGTCTCCAATCCTCCACCGAGCAATTCATCTAATTCGGGACTTCCCGTAGTAATGCGAGCTATATTTTTCCGATGTTCCCAAATATCTTCGGCAGATTTAAAACCGATGTTTAATTGTTCCATGGAAGCCATAATTAGCTTGGCGGTTGTTTTTTCACCTAATCCACTCTCATCTATAATGATGCTTGGGGGAGTATATGCTATTGCTTCAAGACTATCAAACCCTGCTTTTATGAGTTTATTTAATGTAGCTTCTCCCACTCCTGGAAGCTTTTTTACCGCTTGGATGCACGCATCATTTTCATTCATATCATTAGGAGCATCCACGAGAGAACCATTAAAAGAATCATCTTCTGAGTCCTCAAAGACATCTTCTTCAGATACATCGAATGAATTATCTCCAGAGTCTTCGAAAGCCTCTAGCAATTCGGCTTCATCATCATCATAGCGATTCTCATCTAATTCACTGTCTTTATCTTCCAAGTTTTTATTGGGTGAGTTATTAACATTATCATAACCTTCCTCAGTAGAGCCATTAAGAATGTATTTTAAATGCTCTTTATAGATTTTTCCCTTAGTATGATTTCTTTTACATTCAGGACAATAATATTCGTCTCCTTCTACAAATCCATTATTTTCTACCTCAATCGCTTTAGCCAAAATAATTCACGTCTGATATTCAATTTTAGGGTATTATTTAAACTTCATTAAGTATAATAATCATAAAGAACACGCCATTATTTTAAAGAAAATAGAGTAGGGATTTTTTGATTTTATTACATCATTAATAATTGATCCGCTTGTTTTTCCTCGTTCATGGTAGAGTGTATTAGTCCAATTAGATTCTTGATTGTCAACGCGAACAAATTCAATAAAATAGCTCAAGAATTGGCATGTAATATTAAGAAGCATGTTTTTTTAAACAATAGTTAAGTTAAAAAAAAAAGCGCATTTTTATATTATTTTATTTGTATTGTTTTCTTTTCGGGTTTTGGAGGTTCGACTTTTGGAATTTTAACGTGTAGGATCCCTTTTTCCAAATTTGCTTCAATACCATCATTGTCTATGTTTTCTGGCAAGTTGAAAGCCCTATAATAACTCGAGGAGTGAAACTCCCTTCTCACTAGTTGTCCATCCTTTTCTTCCTTTTTTTCATCTTTTCGTTCTCCCTTGATTTCTAACTTTCCATCTTGAATGCTAAGTTCGATGTCTCCTCGCTCCAATCCTGGTAATTCAGCTGAAATAGCAAAATAATTTTCTGATTCGCTAATGTTCGCCAGTGGAGTCCTGAAGATTGGCTCATCATCACGAATTATAAGACTTAATGGCCTGTATTTTCTGGGACTAAAAGGCCACATGTCAGTAAAGAAGGTATTGTGGAGATTATCAATTAATTGATCCATTTCTTGAAATAAAGAAAATGGATTTTCACGTCGAACGGATAATTCTCTCGATTTTTGATCGTCTTTTTTTCCTTCAGATGATTTTTCTTTCTTCTTAATTTCTATTTTTTCTTTTTCAGACATTTATTGCACCTCTTAATCTATTTTTTTTATATTTTTTAATTAAGGTCAATTGTAATATGTCAATTAACTATTGACATTACCTGATCATATAGATCAATTTCTAATATTTAAATGTTTTGATCTTTTTTGAATGATTGGAGGTTCTGGTGATGAGGTATCATAGATGAAAGTGTTTATTTTAAAACCAGGTATTATAAAATAGTTAATTTGAGAAAAGATCGCCGTTAAAAGATAATTCCATTAAAAAAAAGCTTGAAGAGATTATAGGTTTTTATAAAAATTCAACGAACAGTTGAAATAATATTCCTAAATTCTTTTTACCTACTTTATGTTAAAAGAATTTTTTTGATCATAACCTCTATATTTTTATAATTTTCCAAAGGTAAAAGCATCAGTCTTTTTTTAATATTCTTATAAGCAAATTGAAATATTTTTTCAAAAAATGCTCACATTTCTTAGCAATAGCTTTATTTCCAACTTTTTTGGCGATAAATTCCATAAAACTCAGGCTATAAATGATTCCTATATATGTATTACTTTTTCCATAAAGTTTTTTTATTCGCTCTTTAATTTCCATGCTATTTTCTGAAGGTAATACTTTTTGTTCTATCACGTGATCGATTATGTCATTAATAGTGGCACTAAAGGATTTTTCATGGATTTCTGCCAAGCTTTCTCCTACAATTACCGTTAGTGCAATTCCCCTGTTCATCTCTGATCCAAGCAACGTTTCATATTCTCTATACTTGTCCATAATGTTATCCATTGGGATGGGAAAAATTTCATCATTGAAAAACTTCAAATATTTTTCAGGATGTCCCGCGGCAATTAAATCCAGATGTTTGGTGATTAATTGATAAAATTGCTCTATTGCATCACCAGCACCCCTGATATCTTCGAAATAATCTTTTGTTCGACTGTATATTTTGTCATCTCCATAATAAAATTGCTGATACAATAAATAGCGTACCGTGTCGTCAGGATCAATTTTTACCGTTGGTTTTATAGACATTTTATGTTATAAGGAAATAAAAAATATATGTATATGAATTGTAAGCATTGTAGTTTATTTTTAAATTTTTAGGAATAACAATCCCAAATTGTCAAAAATGGAATAATCATTCAATTGATATTTGATATTTGATCCGAAAATTCTTGGGTCTCTTGTTTTTTTTTAGCTTTACAAGAACTATATAAAGTAACTTAATAAATACCTACTACTGAATAGGATACAATGCCTTCTACTTTAGAAAAGATACGCATTTTAGGTGCAAATTCGCGGTATGATATTTGTGCCAGCACCGCTTCCAGTCGCACTGATAAATACCCAAGACTTTTCGGTAAATCGAACGACTGGATTGGAGCCACGTCCTCAGGAGGAATCTGCCATAGTTATACCCCTGATGGGCGATGTGTGAGCCTTTTTAAAACCCTTTATACAAACAAGTGCATATACAGCTGTAAATACTGTTATTCAAGCATTTGCAAGCACAAGTTAAGTTTCACACCAGAGGAGTATGCTCGCACATTCATGAAACTGTATTCCATGAATGTAGTGGAGGGAGTTTTTATCTCTTCAGGTGTGTGTGGTAGCGCGGATGCGGTAACTGAAGAAATGTTAGAAGCTGTACGGCTCTTGAGATTTAAATATCATTTTCAGGGTTACATCCATTTTAAATGCTTGCCAGGATTGAGCCAATATCTTCTCAAGGAGGCGATAAGCCTTTCAGATCGCATTTCCATTAATTCAGAAGCATCTAATAAAGAATTCCTTGCAGAAATTGCTGAGCAGAAGGATTTTACAAATGATATAATATTACGTCAACGTTGGCTAAAAAGTTTGCGAGAAAAATATAATGAAAAAACTATTAAAGAATTGAAGGACCTGGAACAAGACAACTATGGCAAGCTGAGTTTTCAAGAAAAAATGATTAAAGAGAGGAGAAAGAATGGATATAAAGCATTTCGATGGGACGGTGCACCAATACTCAACGGTGGACAAACTACTCAATTTGTTTTGGGGGCTGTTGAGTCCGAAACAGATTGGGATCTCTTGAATAGAATCGATTGGCAATATCGCAAGGTAGATATAAGGCGAGCTTACTTTTCTGCGTTCATTCCTATTGAGGGGACGCCCTTAGGACATAAAAAACCAGCCCCATTGGAACGGGAGCATCGATTATACCAAACCGATTGGCTTTTGAGAATTTATAATTATAACTTAAACGATTTGAAGGACATCGTTGATGAGACGGGAAATCTCCCCAATGGAGATCCAAAAATTCACATAGCACGGGTGTATTTTAAGGAACATGGTCCCTTGGATCCCAATCACTCGACTTATCAGGAATTACTGCGGATTCCGGGAATAGGTCCTATCTCTGCTAAACGAATAGTCAACTTGCGAGCAAAAAAAATTACGTTTAAGAGTAGGAGTGATTTAAAATCAGTTGGAGTGGTGCTAAAGAGAGCAGATCCGTTTTTAAAAATAAATGGACATAATCAAACCACGCTCAATAACTTCATATAGAGGGAAGATCATGAAAACAAGAAATTCTAACAACATTGAACCACTTAGAGTGGCGGGTCGATATAAGGGATATTCTAAGGAAGAATTGAAAAGAAATCTTCCTCGACATTGTAAATTTTCACCATACATCTTAAAACAGATAAATAATGTTGCAGATGTTACCTTACGCAATTCAGGATCACCCCTGGCAAAAAAGATCAATCGGATGATGAAGGAAGTTTTTTCAGAAGCATACAGGGCAAAGCAGTTCACGCGCACGGAAATTAATAATAGAGGAGTGTTATATGGCGTAGTCCTGTTAAAACATGACGTGATCGACCTCGTCTTGAGGTATTTTCACGAACGATGGCCTAAATGTATTGTTTGCTTGTATAATGAACATTCAAGGAAAACGAGTTTAATCAATGAAAAGGGATTTATTAAGGAAATTAAAGTACCACTTATAGAGGTGGTAGAGATGGTCAGTGAAAAACACCCCATAATGCCATATTTCGATGATATTCAATTTTCTGGAAAGGATATCTTTGAAACCTTATATAAATCCCAATTCATAAAAAAACGCGAGAACCCCCACTATTTCAAGCAAATGATTCCAGATCATTGTTATAAGTTACCAGGAATGAGAAATGGCACAGAAAAACGATTTTTAAATAATAATCGGAAACTTGATGAATATATATTTTAAGAGTGTTAAACTTAGTATCTTTTTGTTAAATATTAATTAGAAAGTTAAAAACCATCGTTTATTAACGGAGAAAATGCTTTTTTAATGAAAGATACAATTGGGAAAACAATTTCAGAAAGTTGAATTGGGCCATAAAATAGAAAATCTGTGCCAACAGAAAGTGGTGCTATTGAAGCAACGACTTTTATATATTTTTTAAGATCACCAAATTTTGGTCTGAGATTTTTCCAAGCATCTGCTAAATTTTGACCGGCGGTTCCTGCTGGATATCCATATTTCTTTTTTACTTCGATAATCGTATTCATTGCTAGACCTAACGAGGTATAGTCAATAACACAGGTATCTATCAAGAAATTGTTTTTTTTAAATTTATACGACAATGCTTTACTGATAAGATGATCGATTACATCCATTCGTGCCTTTGTTGTCCAGAATTGAGATTCTATTGGCAATAAAATATAATTCTCAATATTGGTTCTACTTAATAACTCAAATTCCCGATCAAATGAAGATGATGTAATTGTATTATATATTACTTTTTGGTCCAATTCCGTATCAATCAGATATTTTATCAAGGGTTTTTTAACCTCCCAATCAGGGGCGTCTACCAAAATCGGAATATCGGTTATATCGAAAATAAAATCTAAAATGGGGTGAATAGATTCTTTATAAGAAGTAACAACATCTAAAAGAGGAGTTACATCCGTTTTATCCGCAAGCTCTTCTTGGTCCTTGATAAGTTTTTCAGCATAAGGCTTATTTATCTGCCCGTTTTTCTCATCAAAAAATATTTTTTTTTGTTTTAGATAGAAGATAGTTCCAGCTAAGGCAACGGGAGTTTCTTGAGGGTTTCCCCCGACTTTATATTTACCAATTTTATAGCTCTTTTGCTTTATGGGATATTTAAACATTTAAAAAATCTTTGATTAATTCACTAACCAATTTTAAATACGGGATGATGTGGGGGGGGCATTTTTCCCTCATCAAAAAGTAATTGTGAATGAGCGGCTTTGATAAATGCAACATTTGGATAGATTAAATTGGCATGCTGAATAGGACCGTATAACAAGATATCAGCCCCAGCATTAAGCGTGATGGTAGATGCTACAACAGAAGCAAATTTTTTGATATTCCCAAATTTTAGCTTTACATTCCTCCATGTATCTACTGAATTATGTGCTCCAGAACCAACAGGATAACCGTACTTATTTTTGACTTCATTCATGGCATTCATGGCAAGACCCAATGATGTAACATCTATTACTGCTGTATCAATTATAAAGTTTTTTCCGGCAAAGTTTGCGGCGAGCGCTTTTTCAACAAGAGCATCGACTACATCCATTCTTGCTTGGGTTGTCCATTTAGTTGATTCTACACTGAGGAGAATGAAGTTTTTTAATTTAGTTTCTTCAAGATTTTGGAATTCATTCTCATCAGATTCAGGATTGATTGAATTATAAATGATTCGCTCTTGTATTCCCGCATCTTTAATATATTCCATCGCTTTTAATTTTATTTCTATACTCGGCGCATCTAAAATAATGGGTACATCAGTTGCATCAACAACAAAATCTAATAACGGCTTTATAGAGGCTTCATAAGAGAGGATAACATCTAAACCAGGTACCAAAGCGGTTTTATCAGCGAGTTCTTCTTGATTTCTGATAAGGTTCTCGGCGAACTCCTTTACAATTTCTCCATTTTTTTCATCTTTAAAGATTTCTTTCTGTTTATAATAAAAAATAGTACCAATTACTGCGGTTGGTGCTGATCGGGGATCTCCTCCTATAGAATATTTTCCAATCTTATAGACTTTTTGTTCTGCTTTATACTTAAACATGATTAGATTCAATATGATATTTTATAGTAATAAAAGTTATTACCCATTTTTTTAAATTTAGCTTGTTATTTCAAGTTCTAATCACTCTCTACTAGTTTCGATATCATCATGTAAAAATTGCGTTGAAAATAATCTTTTCGATTTTTCTTAAATGTTCACATAAAGCGCTCCGAGAAATATTGAAATTTTCTGCTAAAGTTTTGGAGTCAATCCTGCGAGGAATATCATAATATCCTCGTTGCACGGCATGAAAAGCGATCTCTTTTTGACGATCTGTTAAAATTAAGAAAAGGTTTTCATTATTAGGATATACCAGGGTAATACTTAGTATTTCAAAATCTTGTTGAAAAGTTTTAGATTGTAATTTCAAAATCTCATCTATATTCTTATTATCTGTTACAAAACTAATCAATAGATGATCTTGATTTAAGATGATCGGAGGGGCTAAAATAATATCTAAACTTCCAAAGAACTCCTTTAATTCTTTGATCCATTTATGCTTTGAAAAAAAGATATATTCGTTTTTCATTTTATCTTCTGCTAATACTTCAATATATGGCATTCCATATTTTCCTTCTAACATTTTTGGATTCATTTTAGGATCCTTAAATTTTACTTTCTGGGATACACTAATTTCATTTTTGTCATAGCGATGGATTTGAAAAATTTCATATTTTTCAACGAGATCAAAGAAATCTTTATATTTAGGGAATATTGGTATCTTAAGTACTATTTTTTTTAATTTCTTCATTAACCTACAATTTGAAGGATTTTCTTATGACTTGAAGAATCAAGCCCAAGTATTATCATTACAATGATTATATATTTACTTAAACTTTATGTTTTTTTTTAAAAATAGGAATTAGGTGATTGCATGAAAAAAGGAGAAAGAATAAGATATCCAAAAATGAATCGGATGTGGAGAATCGCATCTAAAGAAGATTTGGAAATAATTGACAATGCGGCGTATCATATTTTAAGTGAGGTTGGAGTACATATAGATGATAAAGAATGCATAGAGTACTTAAAAGATGCTCCCGTAAAAATTGATGAAAAGGAGCTAATAGTGAAATTTCCAGAGTATTGGATAAGGGAAATGATCGCAAAAGCTCCAAGATCCTATGTTTTAGCAGGAAGAGACCCCAAATGGGATTTACTAGTGAAAAGTTACCAAGAATCCTATTTTAACCTCTTTACAAGTGGTTCAACAAAACTCTATGAATGGGATGATAACACAAATCAATGGAACTCCCGGATACCTGGTGAAGCCGATGTCATTCGAGGCTTTAAGATGGTTGATGCTATAGACGCTTATGATGGATTTTTTGGCACTCCAGTTGAAGATGTAGTGAAAACGAATGAAGGGCTTCCTGCGGAGCTTCATACAGCATATAATAAGATGAAATATTCTGTAAAACATGGAGGTCCTTGTGCGATTACGGAAGGTGCGATGGTTGAATGGGATTATTTAGGAAAATTAGCTGCAGAGGTACAAGGAGGTTTCGATGAACTTAAAAAACGCCCTATACTCGCGAGTTTACCCTCTTGTATCGGACCATTACAAAGCACCAGGCAAAACTTCTGGGCAACGGTTGGAGGGGCAAAGTACTACATGCCAACTTATCCATATTGGGGAGGTACAGCGCCATTTACAGGTCCAGCAACAGGTCCCGCAATGGTTGCCATGGGGGTGGCATGTACGCATTATTGTATTGCTTTATCGGAGTATTTAGCTCCTGGAACACCAGCCATTCCTTGGCCAAATACCCTGACGACAGATCCTCAATCTGGTCAATTAGCGATGACCCCATTTCTTAACATAGGAGATGGAATTGGAGCGCAGGTATATCAAGATTTGTATGGCCTTCCAGTTGCGGGATGTGCATATTGCTTAACCTCGGCTTTAGATGAAGCTAGTGCTTCATGGGCATTAGCATTAATAACGCAATTATTATGGGGTGTCAATGTACAGCAAGTTGGCTCTACTCCACAAGCGTTCATTTTTGAAACAATTCCGATGGGTGAAACACTCGTTAATTATTGTAAACAACATCTTTTCGAACTTACTGAAAATTTTCTGAACATAGATAATGAACACTTAGCTTTGGACTTGATAAAAGAAGTGGGTCCTAAAGGAATGTTTACAACTAAGCCTCATACATTAAAGTGGATTGATCAAAAGATGGGACTCTTCTGGCGTTCCAATGATTGGATTCACGAACATTCGGATCAATGGCTTGCAAAGGGAGCAAAAACCTGGACTGAGATTTGTCGAGAACGTTTGAAAGAACTGGATAAACATGAAGTGACCCCACCGATTGATAAAGATGTGGATGAACGTTGCAATGCATTATTAAAACAAGCAGATGAGGAGCTTGCGTTATTTTAAAGAGGTGAAATATTAAATGGTAACAAAGGAAGAAATTTGTAATGAAATGAAGGAAGCAATCTTGGCTTATGATAAGGCAAAATGTATCGAACTTGCGAAACAAGGCATAGCTGAGAAATTCAAGGCAATTGATTTGATTAATGATGGATTAACCCCTGCAATTCAAGCTCTCGGAGAGAAATTTGGAAGGGGAGAACTCGCGCTACCCTACTTGATGGTCGGGGCGGAAACAATGCAAGAGGTCTTGAATTATTTATTGGAAACCATGCCCAAGGGAGAATATAAACCAAAAGCAAAGATGGTACTTGGTTCTGTAAAAGGAGATATTCATGATCTGGGAATAAGTATTGTGGAAGCCGTGTTTCAAGCCAATGGAATTCACGTATTTAACTTGGGAAAAGATGTACCAAAGGAAAAGTTTCTTGCGAAAGCTGAAGAAGAAGGAGCGGATATTATCGGGTGTTCTGCTCTTCTCACGGGAACTCTATTTGAACAAAAGGTGATGGCAAACTTCTTGAAAAAACAAGGGCTCAGAGAGAAGTATATTTATCTTATTGGCGGTGGAGCTTGTCCTTCAGCTCAATGGTGTGAACAGATAGAAGCAGATGGATGGGCTACGGATGTATTGGATGCCCTTAGTGTTGCTAAGAAGGTCCTGGCAGAGAAGAAAGGAATTGAAATTTAAAGAATTAAATCTAAAATATCTAACAATATTAAGAAGTGATAAATAAAATGGTAATCATACAGGATGTTTTTGATTTTATGAAAAAAAACTTCAATAAAGACGCAGCTTTAGAATTCAAGAAAAAAATTGCTTTTCAATACGAAATTAAAGGAGATGGCGGAGGGACGTGGCATATAATTCTTGATGAAGGAAATTATGAACTTTTAGAAGGACCAGCAGAGAGAGCTGTAATAACATATATTTTTAATTCCGTCGATAGCTTTTATAGAGTAACCACCGGTGAAATTGACGGTATTCAAGCATATACTCAAGGATTAGTTCAAGTAAAGGGTCCAGTTGGAATTGCTCAAAAATTTGAACCTGTCTTTAAGGTTTAAAATTCTAATTTTTTTTTATCTGGTATTGTATCTCATATCTCATTATCCTGCAATATATCTAAATATTCTTGTCAGTTTTATCTTATCTAAAGAATTCGAATTAATTATTCGTATATACTTAATTATTTTTATTTTTAATATCAAATGTCAT
>DXJM01000027.1 GCA_019057355.1 Promethearchaeota archaeon
TAGTAATTTAAACAATTTAAAGAGGCATGCCTAGAATATTTGCCAAGAAGTAAAATCTATTAACTTTCCCTAATTTGTATAAATATACATTAGGTCTATATTATAACATAAAATTAAATTCAAGTTGATACAGCTGGTTAAAAATAAAACGAATTTAGTAGTCATGAAGTTTGGCGGTTCTTGCTTGCAGGATGCAAAATCATTTGGACAAACGTCTAAAATAATTAATATATACATGAAAGACAACAAGCTCATATTAGTTGCTTCGGCAATAAAAGGAATAACGGATAAATTGATTACTTTTTATTCAAGGTCGTGCGAGGAAACTCCTGATTGTGAAGATATTTTAGAGGAACTCTTGGTTTCTCATCAAAACGTGATAAACGAGATCCTCAAGAAAGGTACTCCTGAATATAAAAATGCCATGGACTTTCTTCAAGCTAACTTGTCCGATTTATCTCAATTGGGACGAGTAATAGGATTAATTCGACCCAGCACGGACATTCAAGACCTGATAGTATCCTATGGTGAAAAGTTAAGCACCTATATCTTGTATCAATATTTACTTTCAAATAAATACAAGGCAGAATTTGTATCCTCCGAGGAGATCATCCGTACAGATGATAATTTTGGAAATGCACTTCCCCTTTTGGATGAATCTGAAAAATTAGTAAATGAGAGGGTGGGTCCCATCCTGAACTCTAAAGAGAATTTCATTACATGTGTCACCGGTTTTTATGGTTCGACGAAAGACAAGAAGATAACGACGCTCGGGAGGGGCGGTACCGATTTAACTGCAGCAATAATGGCGTATTGTTTCCAACCGAAATACAATTGTAAAGTCATTTATTGGAAGGATGTAAATGGATTTTTAAATGCAGACCCGCGGATTACGGATAAGGCGTCTTTATTGAAGCAAATCTCATATATAGAGGCAAAAGAACTTGCGTTTTTTGGTTCTAAAGTGCTCCACCCTGTTTGTCTTGACGTAAATGAAAAAAGAGAAATCCCATCCGAGATCAGACCATTTGACGATCCAGAATCATCGGAGTACACGGTCATCACGAAGGATATCAAAAAAGATGATAAGATCATCAAGGCAATAACCTCGATACAAAAAATCTCCATGGCAACCATAACAAGCGGCACGATGGTATCGTTGCCGGGAACGGTATCAAAATTATTTTCATTATTAGGAAACAATAATATAAATATCATTTTTATCTCCCAGAGTTCATCAGAAAATAATATCACCTTTGGTATCAATTTTGACGAGGCCATGAAAGTAAGCTTTCTACTGAGAAATTCCGAATTTTTTGGAAAGCAATGGTTTAATATTAAAATCGATCACGATATCTCCCTGATTGCGGTTGTGGGAGGTGGAATGCTTCAAACACCAGGAGTCGCGGGTAAAGTGTTTTCAACTCTCGGCAATAATGGAGTTAACGTGAAAGCAATCGCTCAAGGCTCATCTGAATTGAACATCACGATCATAATCGACAGGGAAGATTGTAAGAAAGCCGTTGATGCACTTTATGATGCTTTCATCAATAATGGATAAAAAAATAAAAATGATGTTTTAATCAATTAAAAGAAGGATTTGAAAATCTCATCAGCCTTTTTTTTTCTGTTTTTTTCTCTTTCTTCAGGAGGCGTCTTATTCTTGAGTGCTTCATTACAAATTTCCTTGCCGATTATAACTTTTGGATTATTCGCCCAATTCACGTCAAGCATCAAACAGGTATAATATATTGCGGACTGGATGAAGCTTATCAGGACACCGATTCCACGTTCATCGGGCGTATCAATTGTAATTTTACTTGAAGGCACGCCTTGTTCAATTAAAGCTTGAAACGTAGCATCTGCTTGATAATTAACTATTGTTTGAGCGGAGTGCCCTTTGATGTAGTCAATAGAAGATTCTAAGGTTTGATCATTTATTTCCTTTTCAACGGTCCATAGCACTGGGATGACAACACCCCTGGTTCCTCCTAAAAGATATTCTAATACAGAATGTTGACTAATGGGGGCTGATTGAAACGAGCCCATGAACCCCTTTTTATCCTTTCCCGTGCTTTCAGAAATCTCTTGGATAAAGAGACCCACACTTCCTTCTAAATTCTCTGAATAAGGCATTGAAAAAATAATCTTATACCCCTTTCTATACAAGTTATAGATAAAAGAGGCCATTTCCATGGCAGGGTTTTTCATGAAGGTCATAAATTGATCGTAGCCCTGCTTTAATCCTTTTAAAAATTCTTCCGTGTTAATTCCAGCTATATAGGCAGGAACGATTCCCACGTTTGAGATCGAGCCCGCAAAGCGTCCTGAAAGGTCAGGAACGTCTAATATTGGAAATCCAATGTTTTTTAAAATTGCGTTCAAGGTTCCTTGAGTTGATAATCCTAAAAATTTATAGTCTTGTTTTTGAAACGTTCCAATAGTTGAATTCACATCCAATGTCTCACCTCCTCGAGAAATGGGAATTACAACAGAATTCTCTTTAGTGGTTTCCTTTAAACATCTATTTAATTCCATTGCCCTTGAACTCGTTATGGGATAAATGGTCTTCTTTGATAAATGTTTTAAAGACAATAATGTCTGAATTGAGCCCCCGGTGCCTAACACGATAATGTTTTTTATTCTATCATCCAAAAATGATCGAGTGGTTTCACCTATTTCTTCCATGTTAATGTAAGATGTGGTGTCTATAAAAAATGGAGCATCCCATTTGTCTTTATTATCGTTAACAAGGTTGAGTGACTTGTTTATTAGCTTATCACTCATTTTAGGGTAATATTCAATTTTTATTCCTAATGTCATTAAGCTCACTTATTTCTGTAAAAACTAAAAACTAATTAAATTAGAAATAACCCATTTAGAAATATAAAAATTATTGTTATCAATTTATTTATAACTCAACTTCAAAAGTTAAAAAACTAAATATTTAGGA
>DXJM01000309.1 GCA_019057355.1 Promethearchaeota archaeon
ATATCACGAAAAAACTTTTTTACGATCCCTAACTTGTAAACTTAAGAAATATAATATTTTTTTTAATTTAATTTGAAATTGAATTGCACAGCTACTAAATCAATACGATATTTTTATAACCATTTTTTAATGAATTTTAGTTGATGTTTAAATGAAGAATAAAACGAAGTATATTTTTAATAATAAGAAAATCATAATAATATATTTATCAAAAGATTACAAAATATTAGAATTTAACCAAGAGGCTGAAAAACTCTTTGAAAAACCTCGTGAAAAATTAATTGGAAAAGATTTTTTAAATTCCCTTATTCCTGAAGAATATTATTACATCATTCAAAAAATTCTGTTTGAAGTGATAGAGAGAGGGGACTGTGCAGTTTATGCAGTTCCCATGTGCGCTAGTTCTGGTAAAAAATATACAATACAATGGAATTTTTTATGTTTAGTTAAAAAAAATGCCCGAGTGAAGGGATTATTAGTGCTCGGACAAGACATTACTGATTGTGTAATAAATAAAACACACGCGCATGCATCTCAAGAGAATTATGAGACTTTTATGCAGAATTATCAAGGAATCGCATATCAAGCTTATCTTGATACATATAAATTAAAATTATTTATGGGTAAAATAGAAGAAATTACGGGATATACTCGAGACGAGTTTATCAATGAAAAAATTATGTGGAATGAAATAATACATCCTGATGATTTTATAAAAGTTGACTTGGAGAGCAAAAAATTGGTCAATGATCCTAATTATATTGCTGATAATGAATACCGAATTTATCAAAAAAATGGAAATATAAGATGGGTTCGCGATATAACGATAAATGTGTTTTTCACGCAATCAAAAGAGAGAATAATACAAGGATCTATATTCGATATCACCGAGAGAAAATTGATAGAATATGAATTAAACAATCAGAAAGCCTTATTTGAACAAATTAGTCTTACGAGTCCTGTTGGGATAACAGTAGTTAATAAAGATGGAAAAATCGTTTTTGCCAATTCTCAAGCAGAAAAAGTGTTTAAATTAACTAAGGATGAAATTAATGATCGAGAGTATAATTCATCAAGTTGGCAAATTACACAAATTGATGGAACACCTTATCCCAAAGAAGATCTTCCATTTGAGAGAGTAAAATGTGAAAAAAAATCCTTTTTTAATATTAGGCATGCAATCGAACATCCAAATGGGAACAGGGTCTTTCTCTCTATTAATGCCACGCGACTTTTAACTAATGAAGGACACTTCGATGGAATGATAGCAACTGTAGAAGATATCACTGAAAAAATACTATTTGAGCAAAAATTGAAGGACTCAGAAGAGAAATATAGAATTTTGTTTGAAGAATCTCCTCTTTCAATAGTTTTAATGGATTTAGAAGGGAAAATTATAGATTGTAATCCTGCCCAAATAAAAATGTTTGGATTCTCACGAGAAAACTACGTGGGAAAGAACTGGCAAGAATTAGACCTTTTTCCACCTGAATATACAAGAATTGCTATTAAACGTCTCTCTAAGATATTAAAAGGCAAAATGCCAGAATCTTTTGAAATGCAATCATATAGAAAGGATGGTAGCTGCATATGGACATTACTCAAGGGTTCTATTATGGTTTTGGGTGATCGGAAAATAGTTCAAATTATTACTCAAGACATTAATGAAATTAAGGAAACTCAAATCCAATTAAAAGAATCTGAAGAAAAGTTTAGAATGCTAGCAGAACAATCATTAATCGGACTTTGTATAATCCAAGATAATCAAACAAAATATGCTAACAAAAAATTTAGCGATATAATTGGTTATTCTCATGAAGAAGTAAAAAGATGGAATCTTGAAGATCATTTAAATATTATTCACCCTGATAATTTAGAGTTAATTAAAGATCAAATAATCAAAAAACAAGAAGGTTCTTTGGATGTATTGGAACAATATGAATTTAGGGTATTTGATAAACTAAGAAATAAAAAGTGGATACATAATTTTTCAAAAACAATAAAATATGAAGGAAGACCCGCAGATCTTGTTGCTATCATTGATATAACAAATCGGAAAAAAATTGAAAATGATCTAATCAATTCTGAAAAACAATACCACAAAGCATTCACTCGTGCAGAATTTTATAAAGACTTATTTGTCCATGACATTAACAATATTCTTCATAATATATTAATGGGAAGCGATTTTATCTCAATGAATGTAAAAAAAAAAGAGGAATCTGAGAAAATTGAAGAAATAAATCAGATGATCAAAGAGCAAATAGATAGAGGTGCAAAGCTAGTATCTAATATTAGAAAAATCTCCCAAATAGAGGATAAAAAGTTTTCTCTTAAAAAAATGAATATTATAAACGAGTTAAATAATTCAATAACCTTTATTAAAAATAGTTATCACCATAAAACATTATCTATTAGATTTGAGACAGAATTCAAAGAAATACTTGTTAATGCAAATGAATTTATTCAAGAAATATTCGATAATATTCTCATAAATGCTATAAAATATACTAAAGATCCAAATATTGTCGTCCAGATTAAAATATCAAAAGAGATTGTTAAAAATCGAAATTTTATTAAAATTCAATTTATTGATAACGGGATGGGTGTCTCAGACCCCTTGAAAAATAAAATATTCGTCAGATCATATGGTAAAAGTGACATTAAAAAAGGAATAGGATTGGGGTTATCGCTTGTCAAAAAGATTATAGAAAGCTATCAAGGAGATATATGGGTTGAGGATAAAGAAAAGGGAGATTATTCCAAAGGGAGCAATTTTATCATTTTATTTCCAGAAATTGAAAATTAAGATTTATAAAGAGTATAATTTAACATAAATTATGATGTAATATTGAAAATTATTTTGCCAGAATAATAATTACAAAATACACTAGAAAAAGGTTCCCTAATAAGATTCCAATATCTTTTAGAGAGGTCCAACCCAAAATATCTTCTCGAGGTCTTCTAAAAATATAGAGTATTCCAAATGGAAATATTATAAACGGAAAAAACCACATCTGCAATGTCAATATTAGAGAAGTTATTCCAATTGCTAAAGAAACGATTGCAGAACCCCATATTACTTTCTGAGCTGTCTTTGGTTTTAATTGAGCCAAGCTATCACCATCAATCATTTCATGAAGCATTTGACCGGTGTATGCGACTGAAGCTGTACAGGCTAAAATAAGCCATTCAAAGAGACTTAAAGTTGGAAAAATATTACCAATATGGGCCGCATTTAACTTGATCATGAAATAGGGAAGAAAAATATGACTTACGCCTAATACTACATGATTCAGTATTACTGCTTTTTTATAGGCACAATAAACTACAACTAAAATGATAATTATGGTTAGATAAATTCCCAAAATCGGCCTAATTACTATTTCCTGCAAGAAACAGAGAGTTCCTAAAAAAAATGAAGCAATAGCGAGAGTACCAATCTCTTTTCTACCATATCCCTTTACTCTTTCAAGGGTTTCCTTTTCTTTTGAATCTTTCATGTCAAACATGTCATTAAGCGTGTTACCCGTAATTGCATAAAAACCAAAGCCAGCTAATAAATATATATGGTCTATAATCTCAAAACTATTGAGATATATGGCTAATAGACAAGGAATTAATACCGAAAAAAGATATTCTAACCGAAGTAATCCAAATCCTTTACTCATTTTATCACATTTTGTTGATTAAATTAATTCTTATAGATTAATTTCTATAAGTAAATAATTGCTTAAAAATGATGAAATAAATTAACCTTGTTTAGAT
>DXJM01000028.1 GCA_019057355.1 Promethearchaeota archaeon
GATTAATAAATCTTTTTTTCTTTTTTTTTTAAATATTATTTTTGCAGTGAGATTTATCAGGGTATAATATTATTCATAAGATTTATTTCTTTTTTGAATTCCAAAGCCATTTAATTCATAAAATTCCGCATTATCACAGGAAATGCAATACAAATTCCCGTTCTTTTTAATGGATCTAGTTTTTATAACACGTTCCTGGCATTTAGGGCATATAAAATCGTCATAAATGCGTGCTTGATCAGGAATTTCCATTTTTATATGATTGAATTTAAAAAGATCATGAACTTCCATACTAATAATTTTAAATGACATTTTTCGAGCAAGATTCTTGAATCTTTCCATGTCTTCATCATTACCTTCCCTTCTTTTAATTATTTTTTCGAAAAGCTCAAAATATTCTTCATCTTCATTGAATATTTCCCTAAGATCCTTTTTTAGGAACAATCGAATGCCTTCGCCATTTCTATAAATAACCGTGAAAGCAATTTTTCCTATATCACGAAAAATTAACGAATTATTCCCAAAAGTACACCCCGTTACAAACTGGATTCCATCAGAAGAACAATTATTCGTTTCCGTGATAATAAACATGTTTTCCATTCCATCATTTTTCCATCCTGTTTCTTTTATCACGTATGCTCCTGCCATTACCCCAAAGGCTAATCCTGGGCAATAATGGCCATGTAAAATAGCAGCTTCTTGTAGAAGTGTCTTTAAATCCCAACATCTGATCAATCTCATGATTTTGATTCGCGGGTCTCTCATGTAAACTTCTTCTTTAATTCTCTCTATTTCATGAGTATCCATTGGTAGAGCGAATGGCTTGATATCAATTACGGGTGTTCCGCTGATCGCATCAAGACCTTCTACTTTTAAAATTCTCCCATCCCGTTTTAAAAGCTTTACTGTTGTTAATCCTATAGGACTTGGTCTATGTTGCGATCGAGATGCAAAAACACCTTTAACTTCGCCGGTATACACGGGTCCTTTTAGTTCTTTTTTTCGTTCAGCTTCATGAAAATAAAAAAGTATTTGTAAATATTCAGAATTGTCAATTTTGTAGAGTCCTTCTTCATATCTTTTATGGATGATAATTCTACTTGTCTCCTTTTTCATTTTAAAAGGATCTTCAGGTTTTAAAATGGAATTTTTCACCACTCCAATTTCATTCACTTCGAGGATTTTTAATCACCTTTTTTTTAAAATTTTTCCTTAAACCTTTAGTTTTTTAAACGGTTAAATCTTTAAATTGGAATCATTTCCTAGAGATTCTTCCGGGATTATGAAGAATCTTTCATTATTTTTTATGATAGAAACCTTTACACCGTAGACCGCTTCGATATTCTCTTTTGACAAAATTTCAATTCCACCACATTCAAAAATGTGCCCCTTATCTAAGATGATCAGCTTATCACAATATTTCAATGCTAGATTTAAATCATGGATTGCAATGATAATGGTGACCTCCTCCTTTTTAGTCTCGAGAAGCAGGTCAAGCACCTCAATTTGGTGCTTGAGATCAAGATTTGCAGTAGGTTCATCTAAAAGCAGGATTTTAGGTTTTTGAACTAATGCTCTTGCTATATAAACTTTTTGTCTTTCTCCTCCACTAAGTTCATTTATATCTCTTAATGCAAATTCCCCTAATTCAAGCCGTTCTAAAGTTTCAGCAACTATCTGTTTATCTTTTTTGCTTTCAATCCATGTTATATGAGGTTTTCTTCCCATAAGAACCGTTTCAAATACAGTTGTTGGAAAGAGATTTGCCTCTCTCTGGGGAACGTATCCTATTATTTGTGCAATCTCACGACTATTTAACTCCTTTTGATTAATATTTTCAACAAGAATTGTTCCAGAATGAGGTTTTAATATCCCATCAAGGTTTCGCAATAAAGTACTTTTTCCAGAGCCATTAGGCCCCACGATGCCAACAAATTCACCTTTTTTTATTGTAAAACTAATATCTTTAAGGATAGGAATGCTATTATATGCAAATTTAAGACCTTGAACTTCTAATATCACCAATTTCCCCCTTTTTCTTTTTTTAACAATAAATATAAAAATAATGGAGCTCCCAAGAAAGAGGTTAGGATTCCAACGGGTAATACAATAGGAGAAATAATAGTTCTTGCGAGAATGTCTGCAATTAAAAGGAATAATCCTCCAAATAAAGCTGAAGAGGGAATTGAATATCTCTCGTCAGAACCAATAATCCGACGGACAATATGGGGAACAACAAGCCCAACAAAAGCAATAATCCCGAAAAGGGCGACCACTACTGATACTATGAGGGATGCTATGACCAATCCAGAAATTCTTATTCTATCGGGATTAATTCCCAAGCTCTTAGAAGTTTCATCTCCCGTATTTAGGACGTTATAATTCCAAGCATTCCTGATGAAAAAGAGGAGTGCTGGAATAATAATAAAAAGGAGAAGGAGAAAATCATTCCAATCTGACCTGCTCAAGTCCCCAAATGTCCAAAAAATGATTGCAGCAACTTGAACATCACTTGCAAAATATTGTAAGGATGCTGTTAGAGCTTGAAAAAGGGAACCTAGAATGATCCCTGTTAAAATCATAGTTTCAGGTTTTGCATTTTTAAATTTTATCAACATAAGGATTAATGCCGTGCATGAAAGAGAAGATAAAAACCCAAAAAACGTGACTGAATAGGGATTGCTAATTAACACAGCATCCGATGCTTGGCTATGCGTGCTTCCCGCACCTAGAAAGATTATCGCAAAAGCGACTCCAAAAACAGCCGCCTGTGAAATACCAAGAGTAAAAGGAGAACCAAGAGGGTTCCTAAGAATAGTCTGCATAATGATCCCTGCGAGTGCCAGTGCCATTCCTGCTAAAAATGCGGATAAAACTCGTGGCAATCTTATCCGCAAAATAATTAATCTCGAAACTTCGTCTCCGCCTCCAAAAAGCACATTGATAATATCAAAAAATGAAATCTGATACGCTCCCAAGCTTATTCCAACAATTATAAAAATAGCTATGAACAAAAAATTGAGAATAATGAAATATTCTCTTCTTCTATTAAATTTTTCAAATTTTTTTTGAATATCCTTTGCTTCCATTTTTCTCATACATTTTCTCGTGTTATTTCTTATTATGAGCCAATTTCTTCATGAGTAATGTCATGAAAGCCTTCATGACCTGACACAAATGTTGCCTCCATATCTTTATAAACTCCTTCTCCTACAAATTTCTCATAAATGCTCTCATAAAAATTTTCATCTATATCAGAAAAGTTATCTGGAAAAAATCTCCATCCCAAATAATATGCGTTTACAAAGATTGTTGCATAATTATGAGAATAATAATTGTAGGGTAATGTCATTACAGCATTAGGTTGACCATTTTCACCATTTTTTATGCAGTCTAAATCCCCCGCTCCTGCTCCCATAGTCGTGTTTTTTATTTTTAAATCCACGATGCACATGGCATAACCGCCACCATCGACAATGATATAGTCTAATTTATTCTCTTGTTGCCAGTTAAATAGTTGCTCGATATCAATGAAAACATGTCCTACACCTAAATTTTCCGCGGAGTTTTTACCATTAATATATGCTAAAGGAGAATACTGACATTCGGTAGAAGTAATTCCATGAGTGCCTCGATATCCTATCCCTCCAATATAAATCCAGGGTTTATCCTCATCTTCAATATCTTTTGTTCTCTCATTAAGGTCGGAAATCAGATCATTGATAGTGTCATTCAAGAAATCGGCTCTCTCTTTTTTATCGAGTACCTCTGCGACAATATATAATGAATTCATAAGATCATTCACATCACCATTCAAGCCATCACTTATCCCTATGACTGGAATTCCCGTTAATCCTTGTAATTTATTTGCATCAGCGGCACTAAAGAAATTCGTGCTTGTGAAGATTACATCCGGTTGTCGAGATAAAATCAGTTCTGGAGTCCCTCCAAATTGAGGTCCTATGCCTGGTAAATTCCTAAGTTCAGGACAGGCATAAGCATAGGGTCGACCGAAATCATTTCTTTCAAACTCTTCAACACCGCATACAAGACTTTCAGCTTCCATGTATACGAGGATCCTTAATGCACCTGGATTTATACCTACTATTTTGTTGATATAAGTGGAATTATAGATTCCAACGGACCTTCCATAGGAATCAATCACCATTCTGTCGTAAGGACGCTTAAGACCGTTAAAATAGTTTAATGCCCCAATACCCACTAAGGTTGCAATTACCATTCCAAAAACTATACCGCTAGCTAATATTTTTTTATTTACCATTATCTTATTTGCTTCTAATTTGACATAATTATTTTTTTTCTATTTTTAAGGAAATGAAACATCTTATTTAAATGAGTATGATAAAATTATAAAATAATATGAAATATGAGAATGATTTTATATATGAATTAATTCTTAGCTTCCATCGAAAAATATTAAATTAGCATTTTTATGCTATTGCTTGATAAGAAAGCATTAAAAGCCTAATCAGATCTTTAAAGATATAATTTTCTCTGCTTTTTTGTTTTAACCATGAAATAATAAGATAAAGATAAAATTTACCAAAAAAAGTAAGCAAAAGAGTAAAACATTCATTTTCTTAGTAAATAATCATCAATAGAACCTTATTTAGCATATTTTTTATCCCATTCTTCCCGTTTTTTCTTTGGATCATCTCTTATCTGACATTTTTGATAGATTAGGTCCTGTTTTTCATGTTCTTGACCCAAGAGATCATCTAAATCATCTTTAGATAATTCTTGCTTCTTTTTTGATATGCAATTCCTTTTTTATCGAGCTATGTGTTAATTCATAGTTAAGGGATTTCTTGACAAATCTGGACCTCATTTAAACGCTTGTATCATTTTAATATTCTTTTCTTTTTAATATCACATACAAGTGGATTATTTCATGTATTCAATTGGAAGTCGTCACGGCCGTCAGTTTCAGGCTACTCAAGAGGATGTCCTTGGATGTCCAGGTTTTAAGTAACTTCAATTGTTTTAATTAATAGAGGAAGCCCCTACTTTTGATATTAAATTTATTGTTAGCTTTTAAGTTTAATGCTTGTAGAATCTAAAATTATACGGTTTTTAAGCAATAAAAGAAATTGATGGAAAGGGACGAATCCAGAGGATTTTAATTAGTTTTATAGTTTATATTGTATTTTATACAATCATCTTGCGCAATTCTGAATTTTATATAATTGCTGACGAAGATTTAATAAAAATATCAATACCAAACTCGAGTCATTTTAGCTTGGGTACATCACCCTACTTTGCACATCAAAATGGTTTAGCCATCGATATTTATCATGAATTGTCCATAGAAAATTATCAAGCTCTTAGTCCTGTCTAAAGAAGAGTTATAAATACTAAGGAACTAGTGTCTCCAAGCCCTAAATTTCCTGCAGCAATTAATAAGGAATATTTAACTGTGATACAAGGTAAAAATACCTTAAAAATCTTTAAAATACTTCATGTAATACCTCAGGTCAAGGCGGGCGATGAAATTGGGGTTGGTGATGTACTTGGAATGACTATAAAGAATGGATATTTTGCTCCATAGCCAAGCCCCCATATTCATCTAGAAATTAGACCGATAGAAAATATGATTCGTGCAAGCGGGGGAGAATCATTTTCGCTTCTCCTTGAAAATTCAAAAATGATGGAGGATAGTGGTATCATTAATGAAAAAAAAGAAGATTTCATACCGCTGACCATTGAATCTATATTTGATGAATTCATCCTTGCTCGTCTTCCACGTGAATTATATTACAAAAGAAATCCTTTTGTTGGAGTAAGAGGGAAAATCCTAGATTTTAATTGTCTTGTTGATGGCGTTATTCCACTTTATGAGAAAGGAATCGTTCTGCTTGATGAAGAAATCCTCTTGGAAGATATCTCTCTCTATCTATTTAATAATAAAAAAATAGGGCGATTATGGAATCGACGTGGACATATAGGTTTAATAAAATTTGATTCGATGAAATTTTACCTGAACAATAAGCGAGTTCGAGAAATATCCCTATTTCTTGCCAATTTTGAACCATTCATTAAAATAATACCCTATAAAATGAAGGAACATAATTATGCCATTAATTCTACTCAGTATTTAACCCTTCATTTTTAATATCAAATATGTCCCCGTCCTATTTATTAGGATATGTTATAAATTTTTTAACATCAAGTGCATACCCCTTATCATCAATGCCGCCAACTTCCTCTAAAATTTCCGGAGGAATGGGGTTGTTTCCAATTCTTAATAACTTCAAATTATTGAGATTTCCAAAACCTTTTATTTTAGATATATGATTTCCATGGAGGTTAAGTTCACGAAGATTTTTAAGATTATCCAAGCCTTCAACCATCGTAATTTTATTATCTTCAAACGATAATCTTTCTAATCGCTGTAATTTATCAAGATGAGTTATTTTCCTTATTAAATTACTTGATAGATAGAGAATTTTTAGATTTGTAAGAGTTTCTATTCCATTAAGATTCTCGACCTTATTTCCATACAAGTTTAATGTCTCCAGATCGTGCAATGATTTCAAACTTTGTAAACTTTGCAAACAAGAGATTTTATTGTTGAAGAGATTGAGATCTTTTAGATGGTGTAATTTTTCGAGATTTTCAATTTGAGAAAGATCTTCAATCTCCATCCTTCCTAAATATAATGAACTCTTCTCTACTATAATTTTTCGCTTTCTGACTTTTACAAGCATGCTAATAGCTCTCTCTTAATATGATTCCATGTGTATATTAACACTTTATTATTCAAGTTTAAGTATGGATCGCATGAATAAATATTATTCCTTTTTCACCAACATGTCGCCCTTGATCGTGGACATCCGCAAAAGAACATGCTCCCTTCCAACCTAAGTTTGAAAAATATTGAGGAACTAAGGTGATATATCAAACTACCATTTAAAATGTTTAGAGAAGGATTCATTCGCAATTCCACTTGAACTTTAAGGACATAAAATCCACCTTGATTAATGTATGATATCCATAAAGAGTTGACTATCAGAAGTGCTCAATTGGGATGTTTTTATCAGTAATGTCCTACAGTCCTCTTGGTTCATATAATACGCACCTCCTTCTAAAATCCAGAAAGTAGGGAGATCCATATCAAATCCCGTATTTATACGTAGTGAAGCCCATAAAGAATCAGTAAGACCAGAAGGAATTCGAATGAGATCACACAAGGGTTCCTTTCCTTCTATAACAAGAATCATTTTTTATTAAAAAATAAAAAAATTGTTATTTATTTATGTTGTTTTTTCTTCATATCCTTTCCAGAAACCACGCCTTCCAAGATATCTGGAGAAATATACAACAGATAACATAACGGGAATCTCCCAGAAAAGTCCCATTGTCGTTCCTAATGCTGCATAAGAACCTATGCCATACATGGCAACAGCAACGGCAATTGCTATTTCAAAATGGCTTGAAGAACCAACAACAACCGTAATTACTGCTTCTCTATATTTCAATTTAATTATCATCGTAATTATCACGTTATAGATTAGGACGGTTAACACTCCAACTAGAATTGGTATGGATACTCTTAACAATAAAACGGGGTAAGTAAGCAAAACTTGACCGTTTAAAGAAAATATAGTGATCAAAGTCATCAATAATGCAAGAATTGCAACCTTGGACACTGCTGGGCGGAATTTATTGTCAAACCATTCTTCTCCTTTATATTTCGTTAAATATTTCTTGCTCATGACTCCTGCTATTAAGGGCACACCAATAAATACTGTCAAGGCAATTAATAAAGTAACTGAATCTAAGGGAATTGGTTTAGTTAAGGTAATATTTGCAATGAATACTAAAAGCATTACCATTGGAACATATAAAAGTATTATTGTAATGGTGTTTATACTCGTTATTATGACATTTTGCTCTTGATTTCCTCTTGCCATCCATCCCCATACCAGGACCATTGCCGTACAAGGACTTGCATGGAGTAAAATGATCGCCAAAACCAATTGTTCGTTATCTGATACAAATAGTAGAGCAGTCGCTAATCCTACAAATGGAGCTACCAGCCAATTTGAAAATAAGGTTAAGATTATGGGTTTGGGTCTTTTAGCGGCTTTTTTTAACTCGGAGCCCTTTATATTTAGCATCGCGGGATACATCATCACGATCAAGCATATGGCTATAGGAATGGACATTCCTGCAAACTGAATAGATTCAATAATCTCACTGAGTCCTGAAACATAAACAGAGAGAAGAATTCCTATGACGATACAAATAGCAATCCAAAGTGGTAAGAACTTTTCGAAAAAACTCAGCTTTTTACATTCATCAACAGAATCATACCGATCACAGCTTTTCAAGCCAATCTCGTTTTTTTCACTCATGATTAATTTTAGTCAACTCACAGGTGTATTAATAATGTTATGGAAAATGCAAATTTAAATATATCGATTTGTTTTTAAAATATTCAATTCAGATAAATATTTATTAATGTATCTATATTTATTTGTAAAATAAAAGATTATCACAAAAGAAAATGGAACTTCCAAAATGAAAGCAAAAAGAAAGCAAAAGGTTCTAAAAAGTTTTAAAATATGCGTGAATCTTGACGGAACTAACTTAGATGATTATATTGAGAATCTCTACCGAATAGAAGTGGCTATTGCAAAAAATAAAACGATTGTCGAGTAAGGAGATTTTTTTAATATTTTGGGGAATGACATTCGGCTAGCTATACTAAAGTTATTGGGTAAAAAAAATTATTGTGTCTGTGATTTAGAAGTCCTTTTGAATAAATCTCAAACTTCCATTTCACATCATCTTAAATAGGTTGAGGATCTAGGATTAATTAAAGGGATAAAAAGAGGATATTTTTAGCATTATGAATTTGTAATTGAAGAATTTGATAGATTGATAACATTATTTAAAGAGGAATATTCTTTTCTCATATAATTTAGGGATTAAATGAAATTTGAAAATATTTTTTTCAGAAATGGTATTGTTGAATATTTTTTTTTAATTGAATGATGCACTCTTCTCTTGCTTTTAGCAATCTCCTTTCGGAGACCCTTTTCATATCCGTTGTTGGTAATATTTTTTGCTTTATGACTTTTTTTAAGAGCAAATATTCATCTTTTGTTGAAATAAATGGTTCTACTTTCTCAGTATAAATAAATTCCTCAATTGATGTTTTTTTTCCATTATTGTTCCCCTCAGTTAAATCAAATCTATAATCTTTATAGACTAAAAAACAATGTATCATTGGAGTATATGGGAGATTATATTTCTTAAGAATATTATTCACTCCATTGGTGATTTGTTCCGTCATTTTATATATGCCTACATATTTAAACACTGGAATATCCAGTTCATCAGCTAATGCAGCAATCACGGCATGTTTAGTTGTACATGTCCCTTTTTTTTCTTTAAAAAGAATCATTTTGTCATCATAATTCAAATTGTAGCCATATTCAAAATCGTGGACAAAATAACACGCTTCTTTAAATGATTTGATTCCTAATTCTAAAAATTTTTTTGATATTTCTCCTGAATTTGATATTTCTTTATCAGGTAATAAATTAAGATCATCCATAAATAAGACTTAGAACTTTAATATTATATTTGTAATGATTATAAACTATAAAATCTGTTAGGAAATCATAAAAACCACATTCATAAAATAAAAATCTGCTTTATAAAAGGCATCTGTAAATAAAAAGATTATTTTATATTCTCAAAAACTCTATTTAATGCTGGATTTATAGAGGTGAAACACTATTTCTAGATTTAAGGTGTTTGAGCTCTGCTTAATGGGGATCTTGGACTCCTAATAATATCAATTCTTCGTTAGATATTATACCTCTGACCTCATCCTTTTTATAATAAATTCAAGAACTTTTATGCACTGAAAAATTCCCTTTTTTTGTTAAAAAGTGCCAGAATCCTGTAAAACAAGGAAAAAAACTGTATATAAGACTCGTGATAAGAAGGAATTTCTTTATTTTTTCCTAGGCGGAATATCACCATATTTAAATTGGGTGTTTTAGTAATTTCTTTCTTGATTGGCTTTTTTTTTAATTAAAATATCCTTCGGAATAATATTTTTCCAAAAGATGCGTATCATTTTATTCGATTATTATTGAGTTCTATTGTTTTTTCATCATCATCATCTTTTTCATTTGTTTACCACCTATTTCTGAGAATCGCATTGGCATGGTTTTTTTGTGTATTGAATGATTAATGATAAATAATACTACAATCCAGATGCATAAAACGAGAATATTGATTTCGCTTGAAATCATACTATTTTGATCCACAGCACTTCTTAATAGTTCGGTTAAAAACGTGACCGGGGATATATAATATATGAAAGCTGCGCCAGCTGGCAACTGACTTAATGGAATAAAGATTCCCCCAATAAAGAGGAGTGGAAATTTAACTAGGTTCATTAAAACCATTATATCAGAAGTTTGGTCGGTTCGCTTGGCTGATAATAAAAGGCCTAAAAGAGATCCAAGAATTCCCATTAAAATAATCCCCAAAAATATGAAAAATAAGGATAATGGCGTGGTTATCAATACTATGGGAAACAAAACTATGAAAGATATTGCGATAATAGAGGTAATAATGATTGAATAAAGGGCAGATGCAATCATGATACCTAAAAGTAATTCATTCAAAGAAATAGGCGCACTTAAAATTCGTTCTAAAGATTTTTCGCGCGTTTCTATGGGTAATATTACGGGACTTACGGCCGTGGAGGTAAAAAAAGATGTCATGGCAATAATTCCAATAAATATTTGACTTAACGTGATGCTCCTTCCAAGAATCCAAGAGATTATCATAAAAAGGGGAAATAACAACCCAAATATTAACACGGGTCCTTTTCTAATATACAATGTTATATTTTTTTTTGTCAGCATCCAAATGTTATTAAGACTTTCACGAATCATTTTTTATCCTCCGTGTTTAATTTTGAATCTGATTTGATCAAATTAATGAACACTTCTTCTAAAGTGGTTTCATTGAGATTAAATTTCGAAATTTCAATCCCCTGCTTTTTTACATAATCATTGAGAAACGATATATCTTCCAAGGGATTATTCGTAATTACGCTCATGTGGTTGTTCGGTTCCGTTTTTAAATGAAATAGGGATTTTAATTCATTTTCTTGTTCACTGGAAAGTTTTCCCTTGATTTTAAAATATAATATTGATGAGGGTTTAAATTTTTTCCGCAGGTTATCTGGACTTTCATCAGCGATAATTTTCCCTCGGTTCATTATCAATGTCCTGTCGCAGATTTGTTGAGCTTCTTGCATGTTATGGGTGGTGATTAAAATGGTCCTGCCTTCTTTTTTTAGGTCAAGAATTTGATTGCGAACGATGTTTACAGAAAAGGGATCCAAACCACTCGTTGGCTCATCAAGAATTAAAATTGAAGGTTCATGTAAAAGTGCCAAGCACAAATTCAACCGTTGTTTCAGCCCTTTTGAAAGTGTTTTCGTCTTTGCATGCATTTTATCCTTGAGTTCAAATCGATTTAATAATATATTCGCACGATCTTTAATTTTCTGCTTGGATAATCCATAAATAGTGCCAGAAAAATTGATATTTTGCCAAACTGTATAATCTGAGTAAGCATTGCTGACTTCAGGAACAATACCAAATTTTTTTTTTAATTCTTTAGGAGAATTGGTCAAGTCCTCTGAATAAATTTCAACTCTTGACTCATTTTCTAATTGAAATATTCCTATTATTAATCGAATGGTTGTTGTTTTCCCGGCACCATTCGGTCCAAGGATACCCACGATATCACCCTCAGCGATTTTAAATGAAATGTGGTCAACGGCAGTTAAATCACCAAATTTTTTTGTTAAATCAAAAGTTTCTATTGCGATTTTTTTAGATACGCTCATTTTCTACTATCCTCTTTATGGTTTGTTGACTGCAGGACCTCCCGACCATGACATTCTTCAATTTGTGCTTGAGAACATTCTTCATTTTTATACAAGAGTCGAATATCGGGATTAAAGCATTTACATTCATGTATAGATATATTTTTTTTTTCATGCATTTTATTTACCATCATTAAATTATTTAAATTGAGATGCCTATGAATATTATAAAAAGGAAAGTATTTATACTTCCCAGAGTGAAGTATTGAATTAACTTCCCAAATTTGAAGTATTGGTGAAATATCTTAGATGTGTAATGCTGGAAATCCACATAAAGAAAATAATAAACTGGATTGGCATTGTATTCACCATGACAATATTAAAGATTGTATAGAAGAATGCAAGGTCCAACGTATATTAATTTTATTTGGGAAAAAATATGCCATGCCAATAATACGATTATTATTAATCCATAAGAAAATGCGCTTCAATCACATTTTAGAAAATCTCAAGGGGAGTCCAAAAACGATTACCTCAAGATTACGAGACTTGGAAAAATCAGGATTTATTAAAAGAGAAGTATATAATGAAATCCCGATGAGAGTAGAATATTCATTAACCGAGATGGGTGCATCTCTTGATGATATCTTTGAGCAAATTGCAATTTGGACATTAAATTCTCAAGAAGAATCCCATTAGGAAATAGAAGAACTTTAGCATTCATGAAGATAATGAGGAGATCATAAAAAGACTAATCTGTTATGGACACTGAATAACACCTTGTGCCCACAAGCATCCACCACAAGTAGGGAACTCATTTCCTTGACAATCCTCTTCATTAGTTTTCGCCATTTCACAACCGCCACAATACGCGCAAGGGGCAAAATCAAATTTTTGCACGCGTTCACGAAAAGAAATGTGTTCGGGATCATGCCAGAGTTCGGATAAGCTTTTTTCCTTCACATTGCCGATAATCCACCTGCGTGAGAAACGTTCACGATCCATATAATAGCTAACATGGTCATGAAGTAACGAAAGGCAAGGGCTAAAACCACCATCCCATCCAATCACACCTACTCCACTCTCTATGAAAGGACAGCGATTTATAGAGCTTCTCAATTTTAATCCTCCCCAAGTTACCGATTTGCTGTAATGCATTAACCAATAAAGTGGATCACGCGTGCTTTCCGATACATCCATTAAAGGCATGCTGAGTATGGGCCTTGGATCTGGAGAAGGAGGCGGAACTTCTCTTAAAATATCTCTATACAATACTTCTTTACATAGCTCTTTAGTGTAAGGGAGGACATTTGTCACGAGAAAATAATGTGCTCCAAATTTGCGAGCGAGGTTTAAAATCTCTTGTAAGTCAGAAATATTACGTTTCATTGCCACGAATGCAATACCTAGCGAAGTCTTAGCATTGGGAACAACTCCACATAAATTATAAGCGAGGTCATTCTTTAAGATATTACTGAAATGTGCTACATTCTCAAGTATTTTGGGTAAATTCGCTCCCATTCTGATATCTGCATAGCTATCTGGTGATGCCCCATCAATCGAGACCCACAGAATATCAAGTCCTGCTCTGATTAATTTTTTTGATAGTTCCTCTGTGAGAAGCGTTCCATTGGTAATTAATTCCACATGCGAACAAACTTTTTTAACTCGCGTTATCATCTCGATAATATTGGGATGGGATAAGGGTTCTCCAAAACCACCAAAAGATATTATAGGCTTGGGGGAAATGAGAGCTATGTCCTCCATCACGCGATCAAATACATCCTCAGACATTGTACCCATCGGCTCATTCCAAGTGCGACGGATGCATGTACGGCAATTAAGGTTGCATTGACTTGTTGGTTCAATATATAATTTTAAAAGGTGTCTTGGACGGAGCAAATCTAAGCTTGTATTCTTCAATCCTATAGGTTCGGTGAATCCGGACTTAATTCCATTAGTTGATCCCAAATCTTTGGAGTGAGCTAAGGAACCTTGTTTATTCATTTCCATCCGATTTTTTTTTTTAGTTTGGAATTTCATATATATCCCATAATAACAATAAAAAATAATAAAAATAAAATTTGGTATTATTTTGATTTATTTTCA
>DXJM01000310.1 GCA_019057355.1 Promethearchaeota archaeon
AAAATAATTTATGTAAGCCAATTCTAAAGATTTTTTCAAAATTTTAATCTTTAGAGAATTAAAGAATGGTCATGCTAAGAGAAAAATAGTCAAGAGAAGAAAGATTAAATCCTTATTAAATAAGACAAGAAAAATTTTTATGGACCTGGCGGGAATTGAACCCGCGGCCTTTACCATGCCAAGGTAACGATCTTCCACTAATCCACAGGCCCGAAAAATTATTCGTTACTCATAGTGCATAATTAAGTGTAAAAAATAAAATTTTGGATCTATAATAAAAATTATTAAATAATGTTCACGATTAATCAAATTTATGAGAAGAGTTCATAACAGAAAACAGTTTTGGTATTGTTCAACAATTTTATTTAGTTTACTTTTCACTCCTATCTTTACTATTTATTTACAAACAAGTTATAGAGATATGGGTGATGGTAATAGCGTTATAAATTTAGTACCTTTAAATATTCACGCAAGTCACCCAGAAGAAATAAATAATATTCATTCTAATTTGATAATTGATGATGTTTATCCAAAAACAGCAATTTTAAATGACAATAAATATGATAATTGGTGGGTAGAAGCAATTGGAGCAACTAATCTTGAATATAACGGCTCTGGCGTGATAGTTGCGATTCTTGACACGGGTATTTTTAATTCTACGGACTATAATGTTACTGAAAATATATGGTTTAATAATGGAGAAAGTTCTACAGAGGGAACCGAGGATGAATATGGACATGGAACGCACGTTGCCGGAATCGTGGGAGGTAATGGTGCCAGTTCTGATGGAAAATATAGAGGTATAGCTCCAGGGGTAGAGTTATACAACGTGAAAATATCTAATATAACTGGTGGCATTCTCGAAAAAGATGTTGTTAATGCTATTGAGTGGTGCATTGGAAACAATGTGGATATCATTTCAATGAGTTTTGGGTATTCATTTCCAAGTGTTTATGATAAAGTAACCGAAGCATTGTCGAAGGCAACAAAAGAAGGTATAACATGTATTGCTTCAGCGGGGAATTCTGGTCCTGAATATTTTACTGGGGGTAGCCCGGCGGCAGGAATAGATGTCATTTCAGTTGGTGCGACAAATAGGGATAACAGGTTGGCTTCTTTTAGTAGTCTTGGTCCCACTACGATGGATGTTGCTTTTCCCGATATTGTAGCTCCAGGCGTCAACATTATTTCTGCTGAAGCGCATGAATCCTTAATATCAAGAAGGATGAGATATATTGGAGATTACTTTGATTATCCAGGTGAAATTGACTATATTCCATTGAGCGGGACAAGCATGGCATGTCCGATGGTAGCAGGTGCTGCTGCGATATTGCTCGAAGCATTTCCAGGTCTTACACCTGAAACCGTGCGAATTGCCTTAATGGAAGGCGCGACTAAATTATTGGACAATAACGATGCTGAATATCTTAAATCTGGTGCTGGTTTGATAAATATTTCTGCTTCTTTAGATTTCCTTGAAAACATTACTGAAAATATAAATAATGTAGCAAAGATATTACCCGAATTTTTACCAATCAAACCGTATGATTTGTTGAATTTTCCAGGAGACCACCAAAAATTTAATTTGAGCATCGTGTCTGGCAAGAACAATACTTATGATATCAAGATCCCATCTATTCCCGGAGTATCATTTATCTTAGAAACTAGTACTCTTCATTTTAATGACGCTGGAGTTAATTTTACTGCTTTAGATATAATGATAGATTTTAATGCAACTCCCAGTATCCGGAGCGATTATATAAATCTTACAAGTGACGGAGAATTGTATGATTCAATCGAAATTTCTTTAGAGATTCGAATGCCAGAATATAAGATACTAATGGAATCGTATCATGGCTTGAACGATTGGTTACCCGAAATTTCCTTTTATCAAATGGGATTTTATGAAGCAATGAATGCAATTTCTAAAATAAACATTTCGATAGACTATCTCATGGAATACTGGACACCCAATTACAATAAAAACACGGATAATTCCATTTTAACGGAGGAACGATTATCTCAATATGACTTGGTCGTGTTGCAAAATCCTATCTTACCCTATAATCCTCTAGAAATAAATAACTTGGTCGATTATTTCAATAATGGTGGAAACATCCTTTTTTTAGGAACTTTGTATCAACATTTATGCAGGGAAAATGTGAATGATTTATTTTCACGATTAGGTTCGGGAATTCATGTTAATGAGGAGAATGTTAAATATGAAAAATGGTTGGGTCTAGGAGCTGAGATCTATAGTATACCTGCGATAGGAAACACCACACATCAAATATTTGAAAATGTTCCCGCGTTTTTATGGTCATATGGATGTAGTTTTACATGCTCTAGCGATGCAGAGTCAATAGCCACCTCTTTTGATGATAAAACTGTTGTCGTGGCATATAATGGGACTATTTCGGGAAAGGGCAAAATTGTGGCATTTGGCGACCTGCATTGGTTATTTAATGGATTTAGTGATTCATATTATTACCAATATCACTTGAACTTATTAACCAACTTAATAGATTACTATTTTCCAAAAAATGAAATATCATATTCAATTAATATTAATATTCCTTCCGAAGAAGTCTCAAATCCAATCCTTAATTTATCTGTTTATGTTAAAAATCAGACATCAAAAGTACCCGTGAATACATCAGATTTAGAATATAATTTATCTGTTGTTATCGAAAATAATACAACATCGTTTCCAATAATTATGATTATTCATGATGATGGAATTGTGTTTAATGACACGATTAACCTTTCAAGTTTCTTCGTACAAATAAAAAAAAAAAACAAAACAAAAAAAACCAATCCTCCTAATACAAAAAAACA
>DXJM01000311.1 GCA_019057355.1 Promethearchaeota archaeon
GTTTAATGTCATTTGTAACTATAGTAACTAAAGGATATAATATAAACTTTTTATTACAAATGATTCCATAAAATAAATTTAAATGATTAATTTTACTAAGTAGGATGAGGAGTAAGTGAAAAAAAAAAGATCTTAATTGTTGATCATTGATTTAATTAATTATTTTGTTTGTAATATTTCCCCCTGTCTAAAAAAAGGCAATTACTAAAAAAAGGTTGAAAATAATAAAATGGAAATGACTGAAACCTCTGAATTAACAGTATTGGAACTTCTAAATGAAGATAACGAAGTTCTTGAAATAATTGACGATGATAAAGAGATTGAAGACATTGTAAAAGCATTATCAAGCAAGACACGTCGTATTATCCTGCAATATATTCGTGATGGTCCAAAAGATGTATCTAATATTGCAAGTAGTCTAAAAATGACTGAAGCAAATATTAGTGCTCAAATTAAAAAATTACAAGAAGCTCAACTAATCACCTGCGATTACAGCTCTGGTCTACATGGTGTGAGAAAAATTAGTAAACTAAAAGCAAAACAGATCGTAATTCGATTTTAAATCTCTTTTTTTTATTTTTAGAAGGTAGTTTCTCTATTTTCTAAAATACTTGATGAGGGTATTTTTCAAGCTTTCAAAATGGCCTAGATGAGTGTTTTCAAGGTCATTAAGAATATTAAGGAGACCAGCTTTTTGAATGCGTTTTGTTAATTTAAAATAAGGGGTATCTTTTATTTTTTTAAATAACACCCTGTGATCGTCCCCATCCTTTAAGAGAAATTCAATCGAATTTACTTCATTAACTCCTAAAATACTTTGAATTATTTCTAAGAGCATAGCATCAAAGCTGATCCTATAAATAATTTCCTTATCAAAATCTGTTCTACTTTGAAACAAATAGTTCTTTTGAATGTCAATAGCTTGTTGAAAAAGGTCAATTGCTTCTTTTCCTATCATTTTTATCTTTTCATTAAACTTGCGGTCTTCAGATGCTCTCAAACATAAAGCAGCGACAGTGAGATATTCGGCAATAAAATGAGTAAACCGGGCCTTGGCATTAAGTATTGTATCTTCTGATTCGCTAGAGTCTAATAGGCTCTCCAAGCTACCTAAAGCTTCCCTGAAATAGTTTGAAATATCGGTAAACTTGTTTGCTGCAGCCTCATATTCTTTCATCTCTATCAATTGATTGCCTCTCTTTTCTTCCATTTCATAGAGTTCATCAAATTTATTTATTTTCATGATAGCTTTTAAGATAAGCCTTTTTCCATGTACTTTTTTAGTTGGCGACCTTTCGAGTGCCTGACCTGCTTTCAGAAGAAAAAATGACGATAAGTTTGAATATTCTTCAGGATCACTATCATACAAGTAATCTGAAGCCTTTTTATAGCTTTCCCCTGCTGTTTCCCAATCATTCATTTTATATGCAATATTTCCTAATTGAATATAAAGTTTTGCTGAAATTTCATGTAACTGTAATTCTTCAGTCTTTCGGATTATTGACTCTAATCGATATATTGCTTGAAGATTGTTTTTAAATTGTGAGATTTTTTTGGATATCCCTATATAAATTTCATCTAGTTTGAGATAACTCCCAATTTCGAGATATATTTGAGCAGCTTTTTCGTATAAACTTATTGCTCTATTACCTTTTCCCTTGTTCGCTAGATTTTCGGCTTCATCGATTAATCTCATTGCTTCAATTTCTTTTTCTTCTCTTTCAGCACCATTATATGAATCCATTCACCCTTACTCCTCCATTAATTTTTAAGTTATTCATCAACATTATTTTGCTCTATATAATGAATAACGACTTGAGACCATATATTTCTTTACTATTTCTCAAAAATTTTAATGTTTTTTTGCTTAAGTATATTTTTAAATTCATATGCTTGAAAAGCTGCCGAGAAACATTCTTTGGCATCTTCTATTGGTCCATAAAAAATAAAATTTGATACCCAAGTTGCGGCAAACATTATACTTGCCCTTCTATATCTCGTATGATATTTAAGATTCGCACGTGGTGATGAATATTGAAAAAGAAAAAGATTTGGGGCAGTGCCAACGGGTAAATACAATGCTTTGCTAATAATTTTCTGTGTTTCAAGAATATGAGCAAGGCTTTCAAGGTTGATAACGCCACCATCAATCCACATTTTCTGGACACCTATTTTTTTTAATCTTTCAATCATGCTATCATTCTCAGGACCAGTCTTGTTTGTGATATAAGCAAATCTTTGAGTAGAGGTCATGTTTTCTGAAGCGAGCATTAGAATAACAACGGAAGTTATTTTTGATTTTTTTAGCATTTCAAGCTCTTTCCTGTTTTTCAGATTCGAAATCGCATTATACACGTATTCATCGGTTTTTACACCTCTTTCTTCAAGATATTGAATCCCTGCAATTCGAGCATCTAAAGATCCTCCTAAAATGAATGGAGGGTCGAAATTATCTAAATAAAACTCGAGATATTTTCTCATAGATTCTGGATTTATTCCAGAGATCTCAACCATATGAGGGATTTTATATTTTTTACTTAATGCTTGATGTGATTCAATTCTTTTCTTAGCTTTTTCTTCACTAAAGGTTGCATCTTCCTTTCTATCAATTATAGATTGACCCTGGTA
>DXJM01000029.1 GCA_019057355.1 Promethearchaeota archaeon
AATAAAGACCAAATAATTAGAAAAAATAGTAGATAACTAAATAAGCGAAAAATAAAGGAGAAAGTAATGTCTGAGTTTTTGAAAAAAACGTTGAAAATCTTAAAGGATGAACTGAAGGGAAGAGATATTCCTGAAACACGAGAAGTTCTTATTGGAAAGAAATTTATAGCCATTTTACTAGAGGGCTATTTGGGCACGGGATACGCTCCAAGAAAAGATACGCCAACATGCAATGTATTTAAAGGAGCTGGTACTTTACATAAAAGTTCTGCAATTGATTTAGCTGAGTTTGCTTCTTCTGGTGATCCATTTGAAAGGGCTATTGGAGTTGCTGCTTTAAATGCCTTGAGTCAATATTTAATTGATGAAAATAAAGGTAGGTATAATTATTATTCTAATTTGAATATTTTAAAGTTACTTCCATTATCTCCAGAAAATAAGGTGGGAATGGTCGGAGTAATAGGACCGTTTATAGAGTATTTGAACAAGAATTCTGCTGAATTTATTGTTGTAGATGATAATCCCGCAATTCCAGTTGGCAAAACCAAGCAAGGATATATTATAAGTCATGATATAGAATCCATAGAGAATGTAGATATTTTATTGATGACAGGGTCTACCATTATTGAACACTCCCTTGAAGGACCACTAAATGCTGCGAAAAATGCACGCTTTAAGGTTGTTATAGGTCCAACAGCATCTTGGATACCGGATATTGGCTTTGATCTTGGTTTAAATGCGGTTTGTGGAATGAAGTTCAGGGAACCATTAAAAGCGTTCAGAACCATCATGCAAGGTGGTGGAACCATGTATTTTGCCAACTATGCCGATAAATACACATTAACTAAAGAAGAGATTCCCAATTTGAATTAGAATGTCATAAATCGAATCATATTAATAATGATGACTTTTTCAAAATCTCTTTCTGAGGAAAAAAAAAATCAACTGAGACAATTTTACTTCCTGAGTTTTTCCTCACTTTTGCATTTTGCAATATTAGGATTATTAAGTCCTTATATCGCGATTTATTTCAAACAAAAAGAACTTCCCTTTGCTATTTTATTTTTAATCTTTCTAGCTAACAATTTAGGGAATATCTCCCAACCCGTTTGGGGAAGTCTTTCTGATAATTTTGATAAACGCAAGATATTTATTGTTATTGCTTCTATATTTTGGACAATATTTGGAATAATTATCAATATAATACCTGAATTTCTATTTTTTATTTTTTTTTTTGGAATAGCCTCTTTTTTTGGGAGCGCGGTTCAACCAGTAGCGCGATCCTTAATTTCTTTTTCGTCTCTTGAAGGAGAAGAAACAGAGTATCAATCAAAATATGGGGTTTTATTATCTACTGCTTTTTCTGTATCTGCTTGGACTGGCGGTATTATTGTTGATTCTTTTGGTTTTAGCATAATATTCTTTATAGTCATGATCTTAGGGATTTTATCGCTATTTTTATCAATTTTTACAATCAAAGACGTTAAAATGGGAGAATATCAATACTTGAAGATAACAAGCAATCCTTATCGATTTAATGCCGAAAAACAAATAAAATATCATGTAAAAAATAAAATCTATCGCAATTTTGTCCAAAGTCTCAAAATTCTATTAAAAAATCCATTATTCATGGTTATACTGATATTTTCATTCCTAGGAGGTTTTTCGTTTTATTTCTTTTTTAATTTCATGACTGTTTTTTTTGATGAGAGGGGGATGAACCCTTCTATTTTTTCATGGTCTTTCATAATATCTTTTGTCTTTTTCTTATTCATCAATTATTTTGGTGAAGCATTGGTAAAAAAAAAAATTGAGAAAAAAATTCTCAAGAACCAAAATAACTCCAACGAGGAATATTTAGAAACTTTTGCACAAAAAAATGAAATTTCAAAATCTCTTAAAATGATTTTTATTTTTTGGTCTATTATAGGATTTTTAATTCTTTGTATCCTCATTGCATTTATACCTAACGAGATTATAATCATATTAGTAGTATATAGCTTTCCTATTGTACCATTTTTCTTTACATCAATGTTAGCGTTGACAACTAGTGTAGTTGATAGAGAAAATAAAGCTATAGCCATAGGATTACAGGGAGTATTTGTTTACGGAGGGAGGGCATTATCTTCGTATTGCGGGTCATTTTTTCTAGATCTGGGAGGATTTTCTTTAACAGCTTTTATAAATTCATTTTTAATGATAATGTTACTAGTAATGGGAATTTATACTTTTAAGAAATTAAAACTAATTTAATATTTAGAGTTGATCATGTGGTAAGCGAAATATTAAATGAATGTTTCGTGATTATTAAAGAGTATTTTGGAAATGATCCTCCAAAAATAAAAAGCATAATTATGGGAAGTAAATTTGTTGCTGTACAATTAAGTGACATGAGTATTGGATTATCATTCATAGAAAACGAGTGGCCATTCCATTTTCCCTTATTATATAAAAAAAAAAAAAATAAGGAATCAAATCAAGTTTACATGTTAGCAAAAATGGCATATGTTGGAAATGAAATGGAGATAAGCTATGGAATTGCAACATTGAATGCATTAACTTCAAGCATTTTTATTAATTCAGATAGATATAACTATATTGAGAATATTGAACTTCTTGAGCTTTGGACAAAATATTTAAACCCCGGAACAAAAGTAGGGATGGTTGGTAACATGTACCCTTTAGTGAATATTTTAATTGAGAAAGGGTGCGATATTATGATTCTGGATAAACATGCAATGGATTACAATAAAAATTGTCTTCCAAAAGAAGTCAAATTAGTGTATAATCCGACAAATTTAAACGATGTTGAAATATTAATAATAACGGGAAGTTCATTGATTTACCATAGCACAGAAGATTTGATTAATAATTCACAGAATGCTTTCCTAAAAGCTATAATTGGACCAACAGTTACCCTCCCCCCTGAACCGTTCTGGAAACGTGGTATAAATTTTATTGGTGGTGCGATAGTAACCATAAAATTTTTGCAGACAATGCTCACAGAAGGAGCATGTGAAAATAATAGTCCTAATGCTCAAAAAACAAAAAAAATAGCTTTAAATTTTGGAAAAGATACAGGATTAAAGAAAATTGGATTAATAAATGAATAATCTATTATTTTTTAT
>DXJM01000030.1 GCA_019057355.1 Promethearchaeota archaeon
AATGAAATGTTCTACTTTATCTTTTAATTCTTTTATTTCATTATTGATGGGTTCGATAATTCTTTCTTGGGCAAATACATGCTCTTCTAATTTTTCTTTATCAAATTGAAATAATTTAAAGAAATCAAAAGGTTCTTCTCCAGATTCAACGGTAATATTTCGTAAAATGCTTAGATTTGGGTACTTACGAGAAAAAAGATCTCGAATTTGAGGTATATAAAGCTTGAGTGAATGAGCAGCATGTTTACTGACCCATATATACATTGTTCTACCTTTTTGTGAATAGATCGCTAAAATTGAATATAATGTGAAAAGTTTAAGGGGATCATCGCTTTCTTGTTCTTCAAATTCCCCCGAATAATTAAGTTTATAGATTTTTATATCACTTTCGACCATAGGTTCCAAACCTTCTGATATTTTGATTATTATAAATTATGATTATACTGTTAATAAATTATTGAATATGCGTTTTATTTACACTAAATCACTAGATAAATAATTATTTTCAAAAAAAAGTTTATCGAGTCTCATCTATTATCCCTTTTTTCTATACATCCTCGTATCTTTTTTTTTAGTGTTAAATCATCTCCTCCATACTTAATTTTTCGAGCGTTATAATAAAGATTAGTTTTTTCTTCGCAGGTGTTATTCCATTCTACAATTCCATGCTTCTTAATCATTAATAAATTATATATTTTCGAATTATGTGGCATAAAGATCTCAAAATTAACTATTGGCTGCAGTTTAACACAAGGGAATTCTTCGCATTCATGGCAAAAATTAAATCCCTTATTTATCACGCAGCACTTGTAAGTTTTACAAGTAGGAAAATCTTTTACTTGCCCTTTTTGTTCCCGACAACCTTTACAGTTGTAGGTCTTTACTCCAAGACATCCCTTGCAATAAATACCACAAGGAGCGTGATTCTTGTAATAGAGCCCAAATGAACATAAATTTGTCATATATAAAAATATTAAAAAGAAGAAATTTAAAATTATTCAAAGCAAGATCATTCCATGCATTGAAGAGAAAATCAGTAAATTTTTGTCGAGTCTTCTTTTTAATTCTATTTTTCATTACCTCCTTCATTGTAAAATAAATATTAAATAAAGGTGATATGTATCGGTCGAACAGTTCCATCATTTCGTCCCGCACTTGAACACGAGATAGAAAGCTGGAAAGATTTTAAACGAGCACTTAGACCCGAAGATCAAAAAATATTTGATAAATTAATGAATTTTACACGGCTTCATGCTGATGCAGGGAGCATCAGTGCACGCCCAATGCTTTCTGAACTAATCTTTATCTCATGTGCCATCGAGCAAGAAAAGAGAATTGAAAGGCTTGAACGCACATTATCTCATTTAAAAAAATGATGGAGGGTAATGAAATCAAGTGCCTAGTCAAGAAATCTTTGATGGATGGCTACTAGATGTCTCTACGAGTGGCGAAGGAATAGTTCTTTGGGTAAAGACTGTAAAAGATCAAGAAGTCGTGAGGGTCATCCATGAATATGCTCCAGAATTTTTTGCTGTCCCAAAAAAAGGAATTGGAAGGGATTTGAAGGCATTAGCTCAAATACTCGGGTCTCATCAGAATGTAAAAACTGTTCGCACTTGTAAAAAATATGTCACCTTAGAGGATCACGAAAAAACCAGGATATTTGCAGTTTCAATTGCTAAACCATCATTATTCAAGCCAACAATTGAAGATATCCGAAAGATTGATCTTTTCACGCTTTATAACATCGATCTTCCGCTCTCTCAAATGTACTTTTACACGAATGACCTCTTTCCAATGGCATTATGCAGGTTTACGGCTAAAATTGACAATGAGGATACAATGCGATTAGTTTCTTTGGAATTACACGATGATAACGAGAAATTATTCTATGACTTACCACCATTAAAAGCAATATGGTTGGACATCAAGGTTCGACAGAAGGGACTTAGACCCTATCATAACGATCCACTTTCTCATGTGGAAGTCAGTGTTGTTGAACAAGACAAAATCTATAACATTCCAAGAGCAGACGGTAAAAAAACAAAAACGATAATAATTGATAAAGCCGATGAAGCTGAAAATTTGAGGGATATTGCAAAAATTATTGAAAGCCTCGATCCTGACATTATCCTTACTCGTGGAGGTGATGAGTTCGTCTTTCCTTATTTGGCTGCACGTGCGTCAGTAAATGGTGTATCGAATGAGCTCTTTCTTTCTCGCACAAAAACTCCCTTGAAGAATTGTATTTTTGACCTTTCGGGAAGCAAGGATCACTACATGTCTTATGGCATTATAATGCGTCGCTCGAAAACACAAGTTTACCTAACGGGGAGATTCCATCTCGATACCACTGCCTATGGAAGCTTGCATTTTAGTGAAGGGAACATACCTGGCGTTATTGAAGTAGCACGGATTTCTCGAGTGCCACTGCAAAGGTTATGTCGAATAACGATAGGAGGTGCACTCCAGTCGATCCAGTTTTACAATGCTTACAAGCTGGATCATCTCATTCCTCCACTTAAGAAAAGTCCTGAGGGATTTCAATCAAGTCTGGCATTGATCAGCAGTGATCGCGGAGGTCATATCTTTGAACCATTAATGGGTGTATTTGAACAAGTTGCAGAACTGGATTTCTCTTCCATGTATCCCTCATTAATGGCTAATTTTAACATCTCATCCGAAACGATAAACTGCAAGTGTTGCAAGGATGATCATGCAGGTATAAAAGTCCCGGGATTGGACTTTCATATCTGCACGAAAAGAGAAGGGATCATTTCAAAATCAATTAGATTACCGCTGGAAAAACGGCTCAAGTACAAGGAAATAGTGCGTAAAACCGGTGATCTGCGATATAAATTCACGGATATAGCTCTTAAATGGGTGCTCGTGGTATCTTTTGGATATTTAGGATTTAAAAACGCGCGCTTTGGAAAAATTGAAGCACACCAAACTGTCTGTGCATTTGCTCGAGAATTCTTAATGCGTTCCGCTGAAATTGCTCAAGAGCACGGTTGTAAAGTTATTCATGGTATCGTTGATTCGATATGGATTCAAGACACGAAAGCCAGGTCCCCTAAAGAATTTGAAAGGGTAACGCGGGATGTTGCGCGTGAAATTACTGAAAAAACAAGCATTCACATGAGCTGGGATGGAATGTTTGATTTCATCGTCTTTCTTCCTTCTCAAGCAGAACCTGATATACCCACCCTTAACCATTATTGGGGAATTAAAAAAGATGGAGAAATGAAGGTAAGAGGGATAGAGATGAGGCGCAGGGACATCCCCCAAATAATCAAGCGCGCTCAAGATGCATTTATTAAAGAATTTAAAGGAGTAAAAACGGTCAAGGACTTCTTAAAAAGGATGCCGGAAGCAAAAAAAGTATTGAGCGACTATGTTAACAAGATAGAAACAGGACGCGTATCAAAGGAAGAACTCTCGATCAAGCAAAAAATTTCACGAGCTCCTTCCCAATACAAGGTTAACTCCTACCAAGCTGTTGCTGCGAGACAGCTAGAAAGCTCAGGAATTGTCGCATCAGCTGGAAAACATGTTAGCTACATCATTCTTAACGCGGAAGCCAATCCTGATTTTCCTGAAAAAAAAGTGATCCTTTCAGACCTCTATGATGAAGAAAAACATCAATACGATAAAAAAAAATACCTTGAATTGCTAAAAAGGGCATTTAAAAACATTTTTCCTTTTCCCCTTCCCGATATTGATGAATTATTGAAACCCGATCTTGTTAGAAAATCAATTCAAAAAGATTTAGTGAGTTTCTTTAGCTAATTATAAAGTTAAAAAAAGCATTAGATAAAAAATATATTACTTTAATTATATGGTTGTCTTATTATTGTTTTCATTTTGGCAGGATTTGCCTTACGAGGATCACTGAGATAGATTTCATGATGCTTTAATTCATGACCATCGAAAAATCCTCCCTGTTTTTTTATAAATTCATGCACTTTTGTGACTGTAAGACCCTCTTCGGAATAAGGTCCAACATGCATTATTTGAGCTGATCGACCTTCCTCAAATTCCTCAAGATGTAATTTTTTGAGATGTTCCTTAAGTTGAGGCTTTTTTTCACCTGTAATTTTAATTGCTTCCTCAACCCTCTTCTTCGTGATCCATTCTGGTTGCATGATCATTATTTTCCATTTCCACTTATCTCGATAACCATTATTAAAATCATCCATATTATCAGCCCACCATAATCCCTCTAAAGGTGGAACAACATAATCCTTTCCTTGACTTTTACTGATAAATTTTGTCTTGAAAACTACAGGAAATAACGTTGCTAATGCATCTTGATATTCCTTATAATCGCCAGGAGATCCTTTACCATCGATTAACAGGTATTGCATTTTAGGGACATCAACCATGACTACTTCATTTGAACTAGGTTGATATAATTCCTTCATGGTCATTTTGAAATCAATTTTTGCAGGCATATATTTCCCTTATTAAATCATCGTGGTTGAAAACTTTTTGTAGGGCAATTGTTTACATTTGTCATCGCAGGAACTTCATGTCCAAAACAATCTCCCTTTGCATCATCAATTGGTTTGTAAAATTTACAATCTTTACATTGAGCCATTTTTTTCCACTTTTTTTAATTTTTATTTTTTTCATTATTTTTTATGTTTCTATGATATATTGGTAATTTGTGACAATTAATAGATATCTATAATACAAAAAACTTAAATTTCCTGTCACAAATTAGAATCTTAAGA